>JAFGDR010000022.1 GCA_016932035.1 Candidatus Cloacimonadota bacterium | reverse complement strand
TGATCTATAGTAACAAAATCCATCCTCTTCAAAAATCCGAAAATTGTTCTCAAATGTATTCAAGAAAACCCTCAAGAGTTTTTTTAAAGATATTTTTCTTCCTGATTCTATCAAAAGTGAAGTTGCTATTCCCTCAAGCCTTTCAGGAATATTTTTCATATTACAGTCAATACCAATTCCCATAACGGTTCCAGAATCATTTGAAGAAGTGAGTATCCCGCCTACTTTTAAATTATTTATATGAATATCATTTGGCCATTTGATAGAGAACTGTAATTCCGGAAAAATAGAATGCAATACTTTATGGATGACGATGCCCGTAAAGAGCGTGATGGATGCAGGAAATCTCTTTTGGGGAAACCCGAGTGTGCAGTACAACCCTCCAACTGGTGAATACCAGCTTCTGGTGTGGCGCCCCCTGCCATTATGTTGCTCTTTTGCACATATTACAAAATTATTCGTACATGTTGATTCATGTAAAAAACCGAGTGCAAGCGTATTCGTCGAAGTAACAGTCTTGTAAAATCTTATATAAGGAAAGAGTTCGGTTTTCATGGTTCATTTATGATAAGATATTGTTTTCTGGACAAGAAAATTATACTATTGGTTTAAAGAAACAAGAACTATGACTCAGTCAAAAATCCAGATATTCTTAAAAAATCATCTCATGCGATTCATCAAATTCGGCATCGTGGGCGGAAGCGGTACCGTGGTGAATCTTGGTATTCAGTACCTGTTAACACTTGCTGGAATGCACTATATCTTTGCTGGTGTGATCTCAACCGAGATATCGATCATCAATAATTTTCTTCTCAACAATTTCTGGACCTGGAAAGATAATCCTGCTAAAAACAAACGAAGCTTTGTCGCACGCTTACTCAAGTACAATTCATCAATGATCATCACAGGAGTTACACAGATTCTCCTTATGATATTCTTTACTGAAGTATTTCATATCAATGCCCTGATATCAAAATTAATAGCAACTGTTATCATCACGCTCATAAATTATATGATACATTTTTTCTGGACCTTCAAGAAAGGTGACGATGAGCAGGCATAAACTCAGTTACGACGAAAAGGCGTTCATATTTATTGGCGTATTGGTCATTTTCAAGCTGATCTATACGATTGGTTTGAACATCATTCCGGACGAAGCATATTACTTTTTATGGGGAAAGAATATTCAACTTTCATATTTTGATCATCCTCCTATGATCGGATGGCTCTTCGGGTTTGTTTCGGTTTTCTTTACAAATCCTGAATTTGTCGTACATCTGCTTCCAATACTTCTTGGGGCAGGAACCTCATTATATGCTTACTATCTTGGAAAAGATATGTTCAATGACGTCATTGCTTTTACGTTCCTTGTAATGAGTAATTTCACGCTCCTGCTCTTCGCCGGTACGATCATTGCCACACCTGATACTCCTATGATCTTCTTTCTGACAGGAGGTATCTATCATTTCTACATTGCATGCAGAAGAGGAACATGGTATCGATGGCTCTTAGCAGGATTTTTCTTTGGATGTGCCCTCCTTTCAAAGTACGTTGCAATTCTGATCTTTCCTGCACTTTTGTTCTATATGATATTTTCACCTGAACGCACCTGGTTGAAGAGCATAAAACCATATATTGCATTGCTTGTTTCTTTTGTCGTTTTTCTACCTGTCATAATCTGGAATGCTCAGAACAACTGGCTTTCTTTCTCGTTTCAGCTTAAACATGGAATCGGGGGTACTTTTCCAAACTGGCAGACTTTCGGTGATTTTCTTGGAGGACAGGCAGGCATTCTCGGACCACTTCTTTTTGCTATCCTAATAATCGTCGTGATAAAAATAATTGTCGAGTGGAAATATCATACAAAAGAAGTGAGATTACTGTTTTTTCTTACGCTCGTATTCTTTGGATTTTTCCTGCTATCTTCAATACAGAAAAAGGTTGAAGCAAACTGGGCTGCCTTTGCCTACATTCCGGGTATGCTACTCGTTACCTATATGTATTTGCAGGACTGGCAGGTGCGAGTCGGCTGGAGGATCACGTGGGTTATAAACTGGTTTCTGCTCATTATCGTACTGCTTATTGTTCTTGTGCAGGTTCATGTGCCGATCATCCCAATCAAGTATGATCCTACTGATCAGTTCTATGGATGGAAACGGCTCGGACTGGATGCAGAGCTCATCATAAATGATTTTCCCGAATTAATCCCTGCAGCGAACAGGCACCAGGTTGCAAGTGAACTTATCGTCTATTCAGGAAAAGAATTTGTGTGTTTCGATATCGGGAACCGTATTCATCAGTTCACTCTGTGGAGAGATGAGGAGAGTCTGATAGGGAGAGACTTCCTTCTCTTTGACCAGTCTAAAAAGCTTCATAGTTCAGTCATCAGTTGCTTTGAACGGGTAGAATTTCTGACTTCGATACCGCGTTTCAGGGGATTAAAACTTCTCCAGGTCATAATGGTGTATAAAGCTGAGAAATATTTAGGAGACAATCTGTAAAGTAGAGCGTACAGCGTGGAGCGTAAAGCGTGAAAGGATTAGTGTGGGAATGAAGCTAAAAAGAGAAACTGAACAAGTTGACAAAGAAAAAGTCGGAAATTAGTTTTTATTTGAGTTTTTTCATTTTTTTTAAATATATGTTTAGTTTAAATTAATTCGTGGAGAAAATATGAAATCAAAAATTCAAGTTTTATTTATATGTGTATTATTGTTTATCGTATCATGTACTACACATGCTCAGTTGCAAAATAATTCACAATCCGTAGACAAAGGCGATAACAGCTTCTGCTTTGATCTCTATCACCAGTTAATGAACAAACAGGGCAACCTCTTCTTCTCTCCCTACAGCATCTCGACCGCTCTTGCAATGACGTATGCCGGTGCACGAAGTGAGACAGAAAAACAAATGGCAAAGGTGCTGCATTTTAGTTTATCACAGGACGTTTTTCATTCAAACTATTCAAAACTTCAATCAAGCCTGAACAGTATCGAGAAGAATGGAGACGTTCAACTGAATATTGCGAATTCGTTGTGGTTGCAGAAAGGTGATCCTTTCCTCGATACATTTCTTGATGTGAATAAGAAATTTTATGATTCCGACATGTATTTTGTAGATTTTGCCAAGTCCACATCAGTGCGAAATCAGATCAATAATTGGGTAGAGGACAAGACACATGACAAGATCAAGGACTTGATCAAACCACCAATTCCATTACCGGAGACCTCTCTGATATTATGTAATGCGATCTATTTCAAGGGCAACTGGCTGAGCCAATTCGATAAGGCAAAAACAAAAGATGATGATTTTTATCTTTCTGAAGATGAGGTTATTCAAGTGCCGATGATGTCACAGAAGTCGGATTACCGGTATATCGATTATGGCGAATACGAGGTCATAGAATTACCCTATAAAGGCGAAGACCTCTCAATGGTTATTTTCTTACCAAAAGAAATTGATGGATTATCTTCGTTTGAGAAAAATATTTGTGCCGATACGGTTTCGTTATGGATCGACCAGCTCATGCATACATACGAGTGTGAAGTCATTGTTACGATCCCAAAGTTCAAAACAACGTGTGAGTTAGAACTTGCGCCTACCTTATCTCAAATGGGTATGTATGATGCATTTTCTCCCACTAAAGCAAACTTTTTAGGTATAAACGGAAAGCGTGATCTATTTATTAGCAATGTGATACACAAGGCATTTGTCGATGTGAACGAAGAAGGTACCGAAGCTGCTGCAGCAACGGCAGTTGTTATGATGAAAACCGCCGCTCCGATGAAACCGATAGAGTTTACTGCAGATCATCCATTTCTGTTTTTGATAAGAGAAAATAAGACAGGAAGTATTCTTTTTATTGGCAGGATTGTTGATCCCACAAAATAAATGATGTGCATGATGAACCTGAATCTAACCCTACATAATGGCGCTAGAGGTGGGTTTACCCCACCGGAATGTTAGAAGGTAAAATTAATCGAAAATCCAGAAGGTAGGGGCGAGAAAGATACCTTGCTTCCGTCATTTTCCGCATGAAGCGCAATAATTTTCTTTGTGATAAAATGACTCAATAGCGAGCCGACAAATACATCCGACAGCCAATGTTTGTTTTTATACACACGCGCAAAAGCAGTGCATGCAGCAAGCGAATACGACACTATTCCAACACCAGGCTTATCTTTGAATTCCTCAGCAAGAACCGTTGCCCAGCTAAAAGCAACACACGCATGCCCGGAGGGAAACCCAAGATTGCTCGTGGAAAATGAAGGACCATCCCACTCATGAGGAGAATCTGATGATGAAGGACGATGCCTGTGTGTAAGAATTTTTATTGCATTGACCGCAACACCCGCAATCGCAAAACTTTCCAGCATTTCGAGGGAAATTCGTCTTGCCTTTTGATCCTTTGCAATTGCACCATAGCAATACAGCAATGCTTCAGCTGGTAGAATGACATATCCATCTCCGAGAAGATTTGTTGCATCAGTGATAGCAGTTAATACATCAGATTTATGATCTTGAACAAAATCCTGAACTTTCTCATCACATGAAAAAAGGAGGATGGTTGTTCCTGTAAAAATGCCTGCTTTGAGCCAATCATGTGCATCCCAGCGAACAGGAGAGGTGTAAACATCGTAGGTGTTCTGAAATCCTTCAACTATGAATTCTTTATTTATGTAATAGTTATGATCCTGTGCATCTAGTAAATATGTGGAGAATAATAATACCGTAAGGATAACCGTTGCTATGGTTTTCTTCATTATATTATCAGCATTGCATCGCCGTAGCTGTAGAACCTGAAATTTTCGGAAATGGCTTTTTGATACGCTTCCATGATCAGGTCATATCCTGCAAACGCAGATACGAGCATAATGAGAGTAGAGCGCGGAAGATGAAAGTTCGTAATGAGTTTATCCACGATCTGAAAATGGTATCCGGGATAAATAAAGATGTTTGTATGTTTGCTTCCGGACTCGAGATGCCTGTTCTGTGCAAAACTTTCAAGCGTACGCACACTAGTGGTACCAACCGCAACAATATTCTTGCCATCTTGAACAGCGCAGTTAATTTTATTTACCTCTTCTTCTAAAATAGAGCAATACTCGGTATGCATGACATGCTTTTCTACATGTTCCACCATAACAGGCCTGAACGTGTCGAGACCGATACGTAGATTAACTTTAGCGGATTCGATCCCATTAGATTTGAGCTGTTTAAGGAGCGTGGGTGTAAAATGCAAACCCGCAGTAGGAGCAGCCACAGAACCCTGTTTGTCAGCAAAAACAGTCTGATATCGTTCTGCATCGAGTTCTATTGCTTCTCTTTTTATGTAAGGAGGAAGCGGCACTTTACCGATTTTCTCGATGATCTTGAAGAAGTCCTCTTCATAGGAAAATCGAATAAGACGCTCTCCTTTATCTCCCCACTGAATAATCTCACCGTAAAGGATGTCACCAAGTATCATCTTTGAGCCGATCTTCAATCGCCTGCCCGGTTTGACAAGGCACTTCCAGGTGTTTTCATCGACTTCTTCAAGAAGCAGCACCTCTATCTTTCCACCTGTTGGTTTTTTGCCGACTAGTCGGGCATGTATGACCTTAGTCTCATTCATAACAAGAAGATCATGATCACTTAAATATCTGGGTATATTTTTAAAAATATCAGTTGAAATGGATTGTTCATCCCTGTTAACGATCATCAACCTCGACTCTTCCCTTTTCGTGGAAGGATATTGTGCGATCATTCCATCGGGAAGCTTATAATCGAAGTCGGAGACCTTGAAATTTCCCATGAACTATTTATTTTTACTCAAGCCTGTATTTTCAGCATCTTTTAAGGACATGGTAAAGCTGCCGTATTTTATCTCTATAACGAGCTTAACGGGGATCTTATATTCATCATCAGTAACCCAGATATCCATCACAATCGTTGACTTTTTCTGTGATTCTTCAGGTATGATGGGTGTTATCTTGTAACATTCTTTATTACCAAAAATAGTTTTTAGTGTTTCTTTTTTCTCGACGAGTAATTTCACGGGATGATTATCACCATCCAGGCTGATATTGAGATTTAGCGTATCCCCCACAACGAATTCCTGCAGGCGAACCCAGTAAATAATTGTATATGTATCCTGGGGATCGGGTAGAGAGGTGCTCTGCTTTTTGGTCTGACCGCCCTTTTTATAGGTCACATAATAGTAGGTTGTATCTTCGGGAAAGTAGTAATGAATACGGTATTGTTTCCAGCTTCCTTCAGATATTCTTTTAACGAACTTTCGCACCACATGCTGATCTTTATCCCAATATGACTCTGTTTCGTCTCTGATTTTATAAACAAGATCAAAAACGGTATTCGTGCGGGAGTCCGTCTGGATCATGTAGCATGGATGTCCCATTATCTCACCGCCGTCCTTAAGGGTCATTGTGAAGGTGCCTGCATTAACGATACCGAAGGATGTGCTATAAATGAGTTTTTCCCCAATCTCAAAAGGGACCTTATCCTGAGAAAACAGAGGTGTGGAAATGCTTAATGCACATAACATGATAAGTATAATAGCTTTGATATAATTCAAATTATTCTCCTATGTAGTATAAGATTCAGAGAACCAGTTGGTAATATGATCCGTGATCTCCATGGGATTGGAAACACGGTTTGGTTGTAACGGCATCACATTTATGAAGTATCTGCCGTAATTCTTTGAAAAAATCCGTGAATCTAAAATGATAACAACACCTTTATCGGTCTTGTTTCGTATCAATCTCCCGAAACCCTGCTTGAAGTGCAAAAGCGACATGGGCAATGTATAATGAAGGAAGGAGTTTTTATTGGCTGCAGTTAGTTTATCGAGGTATGCTTCTACAAGGGGCTCGGTTGGTACAAGGAACGGTAGGCGGAAAAGCACAAGGATTTCAAGTGATTTTCCCTGCACGTCAATCCCTTCCCAGAAGCTTTTGGTACCGAGTAGAACTGAATTTTCTTCATTTCTGAAAATATTGAGAATCGTCGTACGTGAGCCACTCTTTCCCTGTGCAAGAAGGGTTAGTTCGTTCTTCATTGCTGAAGAGGAGAGTTCGGAGTATGCGGCATCAAGGTCTTTGTATGATGTAAAGAGCACCAGTGTGCCCCGTTTATGAGCACTGAGAATTTCCTCCACGAGAGAGAGTGCCTGCGGAGGGAAGAAGGGATCTTTGGGGTTAGGAAGGAAATCAGGGATGAGCACTTTCATCTGGTTTGGATAATCAAACGGCGAAGATGCGATATATTCCATCAGGCGGGTTTGATCGACATCCTCAAGACCGGTGAGATGTTTATAAAATTTGAACTCACTTCGGATAGCGAGTGTAGCAGAAGTGAGTATTGTTGTTTCGAGTCTGTCCCAAAAATATTTAAACAAAGGTTCATTCACCTCGATTGGTGCGCATACGATTGACGAATGAGGTATCATATCGGATTTCACATCATTGTCTGAGGTTTCCAACCAGAATGCATAATTTTCGAAATCAGGATGGAAAACATGATCAAAACAGATTATCAACTCAACCATCTGATTAATCACACCCTCAACATCAGACATGTTCTCATCATATTTCGGGAAGGTTTGAGGGCTGACATCCAGAAATGCTGAGTGAAGTCGTTTGAGTTTTTTATTCAACTCTCCAAAGGAAGCACTGATATCTTCAAGAGGAATTTTAACCGGCTTGAATACTTCCATATCCTTAAAACGAAGTTTCCTATAACTCCCGCGTGTTAGGACAATCTGTGTGATGTATTGAAAAAGCTCTCTACCTCGTGTCTCAATTATATCGATCGGCTCCTCGCACTCATCGAGAATGCTTTTGTATATCTTCTTTTTCTCTTCAGGAAGCGTGCTTCTTGTGATAGCGATCCTGAGATTATTAATAATCCCATATTGAAAATCACCCTTTGTGAGGAGCTTTCGTGTAATGTTAAGAAGCTCCTGCATAGTAATGTCGAATCCAAAGTGCACCGCAGCAGTATTGGGAAGATTATGTGCTTCATCGATCACGAGATTTGAATAATTGCCAAGAACGGAAAATTCGTTCGCCGCATCTGAAAGCAACAATGCATGATTGATGATTACGAGGTTAGCATTCTCTGCCTGTTTGCGGATCTTCATCACGAAACATTGCTCATGGTACGGACAAATTCGTCCATGACAGGAAGATCCATCAGAAGCAACTTTTGACCATAAACCGCTCAGATATGTCTTGAAAGATTGATTCTCTTCGATATCACCCGTTTTTGTCATAGCTGCCCAGACGATCAGGTTGAGCAGGAATTTCATCTCATACTGCGTCAGATAGCCGTTGATATCTGAAAGAACATTATACCACTTACGCATGCATAGATAGTTTGTTCTACCCTTGAGGAGTGCAGCAGAGAATGTGAGATCAGTTGTTTCCTGGATTGTGGGAATATCTTTGAAAAAGAGCTGTTCTTGGAGATTTTTTGTATTAGTGGAGATGATGACGCGTTGGTTTGCAAATTTAGAAAAATAAATGGAGGGAACCAGATATGCCAGGGACTTGCCGACTCCAGTTCCAGCTTCGATAAGCAGTATCTTGCCGTCCTGGTATGCTTCTGTAACCCAGGAAGCCATGTCGATCTGTCCTTGACGATATTCATACTGACCAAAATTCTCAGCAAGTGAACCGCCCTCTTCAAAGAGTTGCAGGATATCATCCTCATTAAAAAGTATGCTAGGAGGTTCACTCTTTGGAAGGTTATTCAGGTAGTTTGGTCTGGTGAAGAAAGGAATTTCAGGAACCTTTTGCCCCTGCCTTTGAAGATACATCTTTGTAAGGTATCCGAGTATCTTTTGAAGGTAGTCCAGCATACCATTCTGCTGATAGGCAAAAGAAGCGATCTCCTCGATCTGTTTTACCAGCTTGAGATCGATATATTGAATGATAAAATCAGTCAGCTTTAGAAATATCTCACCTGTTGCTCGAGCGTCGTGCTGAGCTCTATGTGCTTGCGGATTAAGAATATCGAAGTATTCTGCAACGGTATCGAGCGAGTGGGATTTAAGATGTGGAAGGAAAATACGTGAAATCTCGACTGTATCATAATAAGCATTTTTGATTGGTGATAATCTGCATGATCCCAGCGATTCGTTCAGAAAACCAAGATCAAAACCTGCATTATGAAAACAAAGCGGAGTATCTCCAATAAACTCAATAAAATCCTCCAAAGCCATCTTAATAGAAGGGGCATTCACGAGGTTTTTATCCGTTATGTGTGTGAGTACTTTTATGGCATCGGGAAGTGGTCTGTCGATATGAATGAAGGTCTGGAATTCTCCAACCTGTTTCCCCTCTTTAAAATGGACAGCACCGATCTCGATCACATTATCGGTTTTCGCATCCAGACCTGTGGTTTCAGTATCAACTGCTATGAATTCAAAGGAAGGATATCCTTTGTCTTGTTTTGCCATATTTACAAACCTCGTGTATGTAGAGAACAAAAAGTGGGCTGAAGACGTCAAGCTAAATGTTATTTGGGCAAGGGCTTTTTACGAAGAGAGATGAAGTATTTTTATGGGACTAATATCCGTATGATTTTTTACCTTCAGAAAATAAATTCCAGGTGGAATATCATGTAAGTTCCAATCAAAATTATACGTGCCTGCGCTCAGGTAACCCGGGCAGAATTGCATAAGCTTTCTTCCTTTTATATCATATAATTCGTATTCGATGTAATCGCTATACTTGAGAAGTAGGGTCATACTGATGGTGTCTGTAAAAGGATTTGGGGAAATACTGAATGTGGGAACATCTTGCTGAGTAGATCCATCAACCGCAACGGGCATATCGAGTTTACAAACACCGAATCCAACCCATGCAGGTGAAAGGGTCTGCTCGATGATTTGACCGGAATAATCGAATTGGTAAATGTATCCAAGGGAACCATCGAGACTTTCCGCAGACCAGAAGTAGGTGCCATCGAACCATAAGCCGCGGCAGGAATCTGAAGGTGGATAGAAATTATTTGCAGTGATCTCAGTGAGATTTGGCCAGAAGGTTATATCCCAGCATTTTATTTGAGCATTATCATTCAGCATCCAGAAATATTGCCCATCCCACGTACTGCCGAACACATCCTCATCGAAAGACGCGGTGCCGTCTTTAACACCATTAATGTCGTAGCGGTTCAGATCCCATTCTGTTACATAAAAATAGCTGCCATCAAAAGCAAGATCGTAGAAGTAGAATAAACTCCAGTCATCGACAACCACATCGAGATCACCTGTTTCGAGATCGACTTTCAGAACACGGGGAGCAAATGCTTCTGCAACGTAGAGTTCATTATTCACAACCGCCATATCACAGAAATGATAATTTTCATAATGGAAGAAATTTTGAACTGTTCCACTTGGTGAAAGGGTGTAAATCCTCGAATCAAAATATTGGTTTGCAGTGAACATCATGACTTCCTCAGCGGAAAGAAAGGAGATGACTAAGAATAAGCAGAAAATGCCGAGAAGGTACTTTTTCATGATGTGATCCTCTTTTAGGCTGAAGATGTAAGTTTATCTTTTATCTCATGAAAATCACGAGCATAGAAATCCACATATTCCTTGATCTGATCTTTATCCTTTATTGAATAGTCATCCTCGATTGCAAAGGAGTTCATCCCTGCATTTTTTGCAGCCATCACACCTGCTATCACATCTTCAATAACCAGGCAGTCTTCCGGCTTGACACCAAGCTTTTCTGCAACCCGAAGGAAGATATCCGGCATCGGCTTTCCCCTGAGATTTTCCTGTCCGTCAACAACTGCATCGACATAATGCCACACATCATTCGCTGAAAGTACAACTTCCGTGAGGTGGTGAATATTGCTTGTGCCTACACCTATCTTGATTCCATTCTCGTGGAGGAAGGTGAGAAATTCTTTAGCGCCAGCTTTGAGGGGAATATCATTCTTGTAATGCCAGGCGACCATATCCGTCCATTCGTTCATGATATCTTCAGCACTATCGGGTAAATTAAATTTTCTTTTGAAATGTTCTGCGACCTCGACGTAACTGTTTCCAACCTGAATATCATCAAATAAATCGTCCGGTACAGGAATATTTCTTTTTCCAAGGAATTCACGATCCACCTGGGTCCATAAACCCATGGAGTCGATCAATGTACCGTCGAGATCGAATATAACTGCTTTGAAATTCATGAAGAATTGTATGGACTACATCCCAACCAGTTTCTCACGCACTTTTGCACTGACCATATCCATAACCCAGACCACGAAAGCAATGAGCCATATCAATAAGCCGACGTTGTGCCAGCGAAGGAGTTGCTGTTGCTGGAGAAGAAGGAGACCGATACCACCGCCCCCAACAAAACCAACGATCGTAGCCATTCGTACATTAATGTCCCAACGATATATGGTAAATGCAAGGAATGGGGAAACGATCTGTGGAATAACTGCATATATCCATGTCTGAAGTGTACTTGCCCCTGTTGCCTTGATTGCTTCGACAGGACCGGAATCAATGTTCTCGATCTGTTCCGAGTAGAGTTTGGTTAGTGCAGCAATGGAATGTATCATAAGGGCAAGCATACCGGCAAAAGGACCAATACCGACCCATACACTGAATATGATTGCCCATACGATCGCTTCGATTGACCTAAAAATCGTTGCAACGGTTCGTATTACAATATATACAGTATTTCCCAGCCAGGTTTTCGGCATGAGGTTTCGCGCTGCAAAGAAACTGAGAATAAATGCAAAAGGGATGGCAAAAACCGTTGCCAGAAGTGCAAGGAAAATCGTTTCAGCAAGCGCAGAAAGAGCTTTGTTTAATAGTTCATTATTCTTATCGGCATTTTTAAATATTTCTGATTTATATTCTCGAAGTTGCGAGTCGTCCAGACGTTTTTTGAGTTCATCAAGGAATACTTTTTTTGTGGCAAATTTTCTGTTAACAACACCTTCCAGGGAACTGAGTACATCTTGCGGTACATTCTCTTTTTGTAAATTATCAATGGAGGTCGCAGAAAGTGAATAGCCAGTAATACTTGGATCAAAAATACCGGATGCAATTCCACCTGCATTCTGGAATTTTGTGAAGAATTTATAAAAATCCACACCAACAATATTTATTCCTACTATAAATGTTACAAGCAATGCAATGATTATAAAATAGCTTAAAGCGGACCTGAAAAGGCTTTTCTTTGCTTTCTTTTTGGAAAAAAATACTTTTACACCGATTGAGATTCGTAATATCTGGAAAAGGATTGTAGCGATGACTGCTGCGAGACCGATGTACAATAAATCCGCAGTGAATCCGGTCCATTTATGAAAGAGATAGTACAGGCATGAGAAAAGGTATATCCAGAAAAGAAGATCGGTTGCAATCGATTGAATAAATGCTTTTGTTCTGCTATGTTTCTTCATCTTATTTCAACCTCCTCAGCATCTTCTCCATAAATATCTTTGAATTTCTTCTCGTCTATTTCAATTGGCGTTCCATCGAACACAATATTACCATCTTTTAAAGCAACAACCCGGGTGCCGTATTTGCGTGCCAGACTGAGGAAGTGAAGAGAGCATAGAATTGTGATATTATCTTTCTTATTGAGCTCACCGAGATATCTCATCACTGAATCTGCAGTTGCCGGGTCAAGACTGGCGACGGGCTCATCAGCGAAGATCACTTTGGGATTCTGCATGAGCGCACGGGCAATGGCAACACGCTGCTGCTGACCACCGCTTAGATTGCGCGCTTTGTTTCTTGCGAATGTTTCGAGTCCCACTCTCTTGAGATTACTCATTGCAATCTCAACATCATTTTTGTGCATCGAAAAGGTGATTGCATGCCAGAGAGAAACATAACCCAGTTTGCCTGAAAGAACATTTGTCAAAGCACTCAGGTTTTTAATGAGATTGAATTGCTGAAAAATCATGCCGATATGGCGACGTATTTTGCGAAGCCGTTTTCCTTTTGCAGTGATCACATTCTCTTCGTCAATCTCTATTTCACCAGATGTTGGTTCGATCAATCTGTTCATGCACCGAAGCAACGTTGATTTGCCCGAACCGGACAAACCAAGGAGTATAAGAAATTCACCTTCTTTCACTTCGAGATTGATACCTTTAAGTGCATGGGTACCCCCCTTATAAACCTTATGGACGTCTGTGAGTTTTATAATATTTTTCATTGTATGAACTGGGATGCGTCTGTGCCCAATGCCTGGAGGGTTTCACGAACAACGTCATAATCTGAATTATTGGCTCGGACAAAGTTATCAATATCTAAAATATCCAGCAAAGTTTGATGTCCTTCTTCTGTGTTTGCAAATTCTATTAGAGCATCGACGATTGCATTCTTCATGTCTTCAGGAAATTCTTTTCTGAAGGTAACGGTATCATTTGGAATCCATTCAGTATATCCTATGATCTTTACTTTATCAACAATATCTGGATACGTTTCGATAACAGCTCGTCGTGCATCTCGAATGGTGCCATTTTCATCGGTTGGAGACCAGAATGTGCATCCGACATCAGCAGTTCCCTGATATACTGCAAGAATTGCTTGGGGATGACCACCTGCAAAGAGTGAACGAGCCGGTTTGATACCTTTTTTTGCAAGGAGCGCAGAAGGGTAGATGTAACCAGACGTCGATGCGGCATCTGTATAAGCAATCACTTTACCTTGGATATCCTCAACACTGTCGATCCCACTTCCTGCAAGAGCGACGAATTGGCCCTTATACTTCTCAAGCCCGTTTCTCACGGTTGTCAGCTCAACTTCTGCTCCGAACTTTTCATTGGCGAGGATGTAGGCGAAAGTGGCAAGCCATGCAATATCGGTTTCTTTGGTTCCAATGGCTTCGATGACCGAGGCATAGCTTGTGGGGACTGCGACTCTGAAAAAGTATCCTGTTTTTTCATGAAGATAATCTGCAATTTCCTGACCGCTTGTCACGATCTTTCCTGCTTCCATTGATGGAACAAAATACATTTTGATCGGATTCTTCTTTGTCCCGAGCGGGGCTTTCTGGCTGCATCCAATGATGAGAATGCCGACCAGTAATATGACGAGTACAATCTTGTATGCTTTCATGAAACTCCTTATGAATAATATTCATTTAATGGTTCATTGAGTTTTTCTGTACCTTCCAAAACAAATCTTTCATTCCGCAGAATGTCAATTTTTGTGCCATTTTTACTAACTGCCGTAATAAAACCGATCGATTCATAGGGAAGCGTAATATCGATATGTGTATATGTGTATGCTTTGCTCATGTCCTCTTTTCGAAGAATGGTCTTCTCATTATCGCGCGCAATGATCTCTTTTCCGTCGGGATTGCAGACCTTCTTATCCTCTTCGAATGTGAAGCAGGTGTCACCCACTGCAAAATGAGGACCCATTTTTTCGATAATCAATACGGGAAGGAGACGAAGAATTTTATATTTTTGAGCAACGATGTATGCAAGTGTGTTCGTGCCAATCGCGAATTCACCCATGGGAAGGGTCTTATGCGGGAAGAGTATATTTTCTTCGATATATTTTTTGTTCTCTTGATCATTGTCGAAGTTGGTGCATGAATAATCTTCGATGAAACCATCTTTGAAAACAAGCTGTAAATCTTTATAGCGTAACCCTCGAAGGTATGTGTCTTCAATATGAAGTACTCCATTTGTGCCCTTAAGTTGAGGGGTGGTAAAGACTTCACCAAGCGGCACATTTACATCTGCAGTACAATTTACAAAGTTCGTTTGCTTTTGAGGATCATCAATTTTGGCAAGCATGACCTTAAGGTCTGTTTTGTTTGTTCCTTTACCTTTGATGTGTGCATATTCTGCAGTATCGAGTGCATCTATGATCTTCTGCTGGATTGGTTCATATACCTCATTTTTCAGCGTGTTGATTGCATAAGTGTCATTGAAAATTTCTTCAAAATCAGCACCGATCTCCGGTGTTGGGAACGCGATGATGCAAAAACTTGTTTGTTCACGAGGGATGAAAGTGAAGGTTATCTGATTAGCAATTTGTTGAAGTTTTTGCAAGAGAACCTGCTGCTCTTCATTCAGCTTAAGACATTCTTTCTTTGCTACAGGACTGAAAGGTTCTTCACCAAAGGTTTCGAAATAGATTAGTCCGGAATACTGGTCGGTGAGTTCCTTAATTGATTCATAGGATTCTTTAATGGTTTTTTCTGCTCGTTCGAGGAGTGCTTCATCAAGGAATAAAGCTCTGTCGAACCGGTGATCATATTGATACTGCTTATTTGTTTTCGCACCTGAAGGTCTTTTGATGATTAGGTCGAGTCCTTTTTTCTTCATCGCTGGAATCAGGTACTTTATAATACGCTCAAAACCAGCAGGATAGATCAACATTGCAGTAGATTTTAGCGCCATATCCTTGTCTGATGTCACAAACCCCCGTTCATACGAATCCGCCATAAGGTTCGCCAACTCGACAATTTTGGCTTTGGTCAATGTTTGCAGGTGTTTTGAGATTCGGATCGTATCGTCGTTGATATAACAACCAAGCTGAAAAAGGTATCGCTCATCAGAGAAATCTGCGGTTTCTATGATATTCTTAAAAAAATCGAAAGTTGGATCATAGTTTTCTGAAAGACGTATCTGCTCTTCTCTCAAGCTGTAAGCAGCATCAATCTTCGTTATGATTTGTCTCAGTTTTTCATAATCTGGCATCGAATATTCAACAACTTCGAATGCTTCGATGTAGATCACATTCCATTCAGCCATCTCAAATCGTTTATGCTGGAAAGCATTCATTATGAACTGTCTGATCCTCGTGAAAAAGTATGAGAAAAGTTGTCCAAAATTATCACCAAGTTTCGAAACAGCATAGGTGGGATTTGCCCAGCTTGTATCGTAATCTTCCGGTAAGATCGATAGGAAAAATGATGTATTCTCTTCCATTAAAGTAAGAGTTGATTCGTTCGAAAAATGCTCTGGTGTGCATCGTTTCTCGAATTCGTACATTTTAAGAATGAATATTCCGACATCATAGAAGAATCGCATGAATTCCTGCTTGTCCGGATACGCTTCGAAATTTTCGGTTTTAAGAACGATGTCTTTTATTGATTCAATTGATTTTTCATAGACGTTTCGAGTTTTTTTGTTTTCTTCATTATATATTTCTTGTATAGTCATTGAAAGACCTCCTATTCGTTGTGACTATCCGGTCGCATCTGTGGGAATAAGATGACATCCTTTATATTATGCGAATTTGTGAGCAGCATCACGATCCTGTCGATACCAAGACCAAGTCCGCCAGTCGGGGGCATACCGTATTCCATTGCTTCGAGGAAATCTTCGTCGACTTCGCTTGCTTCGACATCTCCAAGTTCACGCTGTTTTGCCTGTCCTTCGAGACGTTCTCTCTGATCGATTGGATCATTCAATTCACTGAAACAATTACCCAGTTCAAGTCCTGCAATAAATATTTCGAACCTTTCAACAAGACGTGGATTATCCGGTTTGGATTTTGCAAGAGGTGAAATTTCTTTAGGGAAATCGATAACAAAGGTCGGCTGGATAAGATTGTCTTCAACAAATCTCTTGAAAATTTCATCGACGATTTTACCAAAATTCTCGACTTCGAGTTCAATTTCATGCTCTTTACAGAATGCTATAAGCTCCTCCATACGTGAATTCTCAACATCGATACCTGCATGTTCTTTGATGAGTTCAAGCATTGGTTTACGCTGCCATGGTTTTTCAAGATGTATGGTTTTATCATCGTAGGTGATGTCCAAGGTACCGCACACTTCCTGAGCAATTCCGGTTAGCATATCCTCCACCAGGTCCATAATATCATGATAGTCAGCATATGCTTCATACAGTTCTATCTGCGTGAATTCCGGATTGTGGGTTCTGTCCATTCCTTCATTACGAAAATCTTTGCACACCTCGTATACTTTTTCGAATCCCCCGATGATCAGACGTTTTAGATACAGTTCGTCAGCGATACGCAGGTAGAGTTCCATATCGAGTTTGTTATGCTTTGTAATAAATGGTTGAGCTGCCGCGCCACCATATATGGGCTGAAGGATCGGAGTTTCAACTTCGATATATCCTCGGGCATCGAGAAAATCTCTCATCATTTTAATGATCTTGCTGCGGGTTTGGAAGGTATGTTTCACCTCAGGATTGAGGAGAAGGTCGAGATAGCGTTTGCGATATCGAAGTTCTTTATCTGCAAATTGATCATACATGACCTTTTTTCCGTCTTCGATCTTTTCTTTGACTACTGGCAGCGGCCTGATCGCTTTTGCAAGGAAGGTGAATTCCTCGGCATGAATGGAAAGTTCATTTGTCTGAGTATAAAAGACAAATCCTTTCACATGAACAAAATCCCCGAGGTCGCATTGTTTGAATATTTGATACTTATCAGTACCAATGTCGTCTCTTTTTACGTAAATCTGGATTTTGCCGGTTTCATCTTCAATATGACAGAAGCTGGCTTTGCCCATTTTTCTGAGTGAACGTATCCTGCCTACGATATCGACACTTTTTTTGCCCTTGATGAATAATTCGGGATTATCAAATATTTCTTTTATATGATTTGTGCGTGCTGCTTTTGTCGGGAACGGATTAGCTCCCAATTCGAGCAGGCGTCCAAGTTTCTCTTTTCTTGCATGAATGAGTTGATTTTCATTATCCATGAGGACCTCAATTAATTCAATGATTTATTTTTTAAAAATGCATCGATGAATTGGTCAATATTTCCGTCCATAACTGCTTGAACATTTCCGGTCTGCTCATCTGTTCGATGATCTTTGACCATTGAATATGGCTGGAATACGTATGACCTGATCTGGTTGCCCCATTCGATGCTTTTCTTCTCGTTTTCTATTTTTTGACGCTCTTTATCCTGCTCTTCTTTATACATCTGATAGAGCCGGGATTTGAGCACTTTCATTGCATTATCTTTATTATGAAGCTGCGAGCGTTCGGACTGACATTGCGCTACGATACCAGTTGGAATATGCGTGATCCGAACTGCGCTACTAACCTTATTGACATGTTGCCCACCTGCACCGCTTGCGCGAAATGTGTCAATTCTTAGATCATTTTCGCTGATCTCCACTTCAATATTATCATCAACTTCTGGATAAACAAAGACCGATGCAAAGGAAGTATGTCTTCGTTTGTTTGCATCGAAAGGGGAGATTCGCACAAGTCTGTGAATTCCTATTTCGGATTTCAAGTATCCATATGCATATTTGCCTTTAATTTCAAGCGTTGCAGAACTGATACCAGCGATGTCACCGGGCTGTTTATCGAGAAGCTCAACTCCAAATCCCTGGTTTTCAGCCCATCGAATATACATACGGAGAAGCATCTCTGCCCAATCGTGAGATTCTGTACCTCCTGCTCCGGGATGGATTTCGAGCAACGCATTTTTCTTATCATATGGATCACTGAGAATGAGTTGGGTTTCGAGTTTGTCTAAAAACTTCTTTGTCAGCAAGAGTTTGTTTTCTGCTTCAGTTTCGAGCTCCTTGTCCTTATCTTCCTGTAAAAGTGCAAGGAATGCTTCGAGTTCTTCAAGAGAATTTGTTAGATTGTCTGATGTAGCGATGTCATCTTTTAAATTGCTGAGTTCTTCCGCAGTTTGACGAGCTCGTTCCTGATCATCCCAGAAATCAGGACTGCTCATATCTTTTTCAAGCCGTGATATCTTTGCATCTTTAGTTTCTACGTCAAAGATACCTCCGCAATTCGAGTATTTTTTCTTTCAGATCTTCTATATCTTTTGCGAAAACATTAACATCCATATTCTTCCTATAATTATTTGTTATTCCAGCGCTCTTCCCGGGAGAACATAGTCTTCGAGCTCCTGGTTGAAATATCGGTCGGTCATTGTAGCTATAAAATCACGTACCTTTTCGGCATTATTCGTGCTCTCAAGATATTGTTCACTTTTATGATTTAAAAAGTGATTGTAGATCTTTGAATCATCATTCTTTTTCTCGAGATCATTCATATATTTTCCGAAAAGAATTTTCATGCCGCGACGGATCGTATATTTTTCTTTTTTGATCCATGGGTGGGTATAAATTTTTTGATAATTGAATTTTTTGAGAGTGTACAATGCGTCCGAAGTGTCTTTTCCAAAGGCGACAAAATCTTTATCAAAACTATGGTAGACAACATTCATGATAAGTGTGCTGACGATTTGTTCGTTTGTGGACCCCAATTTTTGAACCGCATCTTTTGGCAATTCATCCCGCTTAAGAAAACCAAGCCGTATTGCATCTTCTATATCCTGACCGATATATGCAATCGTGTCTGCAATGCGAACAACACATGCTTCCAGAGTAGCGGGTGGACTAGTTGTGTCCTCTGTTTTCATTATCTTGAGAAATTCCTGAAGATCTTTTTCTGTTTTATGCCGTTTGGGATGAAGCTCCTCATCGTGCACTTCGCCGTCATGAGATACGATCCCATCACGAACCTGGAAAGTAAGATTCAATCCCTTCCCATGGTTCGTGATCTGATCGACAATATACAAACTTTCAATATTATGATGAAAACGTCCAATGCCATGATTCACACAGCATTCACTGAGCATTTCCTCACCATCATGTCCAAAGGGAGGGTGGCCGAGATCATGACCCAGTGCTATTGCTTCGATAAGATCAAGATTTAACCTAAGCATCTTACCAATACTACGGGAGACTTGTGCTACATAGGTTGTGTGTAGACTCCTGTTGGACATCTCTTCATCGAAGAGATTTGAGAAATATACAACCTGTGTTTTTCCCTGATATCGTCTATATGCGCCAGTATAGAGTATCCTGACTCTATCTACAGCAAACGGACCGCGCAAACGTTTTTCATGTTCTTCAACTTTCCTGTATGCATCCTCGTTTTTTGTGGCAAACCTGGAAAGTTGATGTTCATCATGAAGATTTGTCTCTTTAAAAAGCTTTTCTAAGAAATGTTCTTTCTCAAGCATACATGTTATAGAAATTATAAATCATGTGTTCTGCGGACTTTTGTCGCCTGAACTCCCTTTTCTGTTTCAACTGCTTCAAATTCTACTTCTTCATCCTCCACAAGAGTACGATAACCATCGCTCTCGATGGATCGCCAGTGGACAAAATATTCTTTGCCGTCATCTCCTGTGATGAAGCCGTATCCCTTGTTTTTACTAAACCATTTAGTCTTTCCTTTCATCTGGTCTCCTTATATCATTTTCCGACATAACACGTATGCCATTGGATTTAAGTATTGTAGCTGTTACACCCATTCCTTTTGTCAATTTTTCTTTCAAATAAATCTGATGTGTGCCACATGATGGACTGTTTTCTTTAAGGATCGCTTTTTTAACATCAAAAAGGCGACAAATCTTCAAGGCTTCCTCTGCACCTTTTCTAAAAAGATGGGAAACATTTTCATTTTGATCATTTATCATATTATTGATTCCCTGAAGGGTTAATGATCCGTCGCCTTCGATGAAGAACGATGGAGAACGGGGGGTTTGCATGCCGCCAAGTTGTTCCGGGCACAGGGGAATAAGTGTGTATGTATCTCTTAATTCCAAAACTCTCTCATCAGTGTTATTACATCCATTATAACAACAACCTAATCCAAGAAGGCAAGCACTGACAACGATCATTTCTTTCACGGTTATAACCCACCCCGATGGTAAAATTATGTCAACAAATATTGACAAAAACTCAAGTGAATATTGCAAATACAAGATGATAGAGCAATATAAAACAGTAGCTACATCAACGTGGATCAAACTGACAATCAGAAATTCCAAATTTCATGGTAAGATTTTTCACGTCAGGTCTGAAAGTGAAGTCAATGATGTTCTTCGATCTGTTGAGGATGAGTTCAAAAAACCGACACATATTGTCTATGCCTATCGTCTGCTTGAAGATGAGAATGTGTATGAATATGCTACTGATGCAGGAGAGCCGACTCATTCTTCCGGACCTCCTATCTTAAAAGTGCTTATCGGAGAAGAACTTGTGAACGTGCTCCTGGTCGTTGTTCGATATTTTGGTGGTACAAAACTTGGGATTGGTGGGCTGGTCAAAGCATATACGGAAACTACGCAGGAAGCGATTAAAAATGCAAAGATCGTTGTTATAACAAATAAGAAGGAAATCATCCTTGAAACAACCTATAAAGAACTTGGTGAAATGCTCTATAAGATCGAACAAAATCAAGGAAAGGTACTTGATATAATTCACGGTGCAAAGGTGCAGATAAAAGCATTGATACCTGTATCTGCAGGTCACAGTTTGAAAAATTGATTTAGATTAAAAACTTGACTGAACAGAGCGATGAAATTCATTTAAACAAAATTTTTAGGAGATAATAAATGCTCAGAAATAGTAAAGGGTTCTCAATTTATACAGTAATAAGCATAATAGCGATCATTGCGCTTGCTGCTATTCTCCTTATTCCACAGTTCTATAATGTTAAAGCACAAGAAAAAACAGACCAATGTATTGAGAATATGAAAAAGATCAGGGATGCCGTTGATGACTATATGTTTGAAAGAAAACAGTCTTTTAACGGTGATCTTGTGGAACTTGTCCGAACCGGCTATCTACGGCATGCTTATGAATGCCCGGAAAATGGAAATGGTGATAAATATATTGCTAGCGGAGATTTTGAAACAGGAGAGATTGTTGTAATTTGTCCAAATGAAGCTGAATTCCCGGATCACGTGTTGCCATAAAAAATAATATTTTCAAAAAAAAAGGGCGAATTAATTTTCGCCCTTTCGTTTTATATATCTTTGTTAATTATAATCTAAAGAATTTACTTCTCCAGTCTTTTACGTTCGCTTGCTCTTTCACTTTATTATACCACTGATTGTAGTTTTGATTGAAGAGTTGATTCTCTACCTGAATTCGCTGCTCATCTTTCTTTTCTTCAAATTGAGCCATATCAGCTGCTTGAATTTCGACCAGCTTGGCGATATAATATCCTTTGGCTCCTCTTATAATACCTGTTATTGAACCAGGTGTTTGAAGCTCTATCAATTCTTTTACAAGCATGGGTTCTTTGCCGACATCTTGAATGTACATATTTTCAGCAACGAAATCGGTATTGACGAGTTTTAACTCGTTATCTTTCACTACGGCATCGAAATTATCCGATGTAACAACCGGTGCGATTGCATCAACTTCTTCTTTCTTCATTTTCATTTTCATTTCTTTTGCAATCTTATCATGAATCTGTCTTTCAACATCCTCGAAAGGTTTATAGTGTTCACCAATGGCATAGGAGATTTGAGCGACGTAATAATCACCGGTATCATTACGGTAAGGAGGTGCAATATCACCAACTTCATTATCAAATGCAAA
This sequence comes from Candidatus Cloacimonadota bacterium, assembly GCA_016932035.1. NCBI lineage: Bacteria > Pseudomonadati > Candidatus Cloacimonadota > Candidatus Cloacimonadota bacterium. Next base: position 51,339 of record JAFGDR010000022.1, on the reverse strand, counting down.
ATCTATGAGCATTTGTGTTCTTCCAAGACCCGGTACATAACGTGAATCGATCGCAAAGGGATTTGTTTCTTCAACTTCAAGTCCATGTTCATCAGCCACAACATCAAAGCTGTCGATCAATGCATTTTCATAGATACTTTGGGCTATAGTTTCGATATTTCTTCGCGCATCGGCACCCGGTTCTTCTTTGACGAGAATGTGACTAGCTCGCATCTCTTCCTGTCCCATCTCATTCGTTCTGCGATCTGTCACCAATATGACATGCCATCCGAACTGGGTCTTAACAGGTTTGCTGATTTCACCAACTTTCATAGCAAAAGCAGCGTCTTCGAACTCTTTGACCATTTTTCCTTTCGGAAAATAGCCGAGATCTCCACCTTCAGGACCGGAAGGACCTTCTGAATATTCACGAGCAAGCTCTGCAAAATCCTCACCTGCGATCGCATATTCATAAACCTTATTTATCTTATCTTCGGAATTTTTAACATCTTCCGGACTTGGAGTTAATGGAATTTTCACATAGCGATATTTGCGTTGAGGTTTCTCTTCATACTCATCAAGATGATCTTCGTAATAAGTCTGGACTTCTTCATCAGAAACATAGACCGAATCGATTTGATCGATGGAGAATACGATGACATCTGCCTTGACCTTTGTTTCCTTTTTAACATAATCTTCCAGAACCATCTGCTCGGTGATGATAACTTCTGAATTTACTAAATTTTTCAGCTTATCAAATTCGAGGATCTGCTCATAGTAATCAGAAAGCCATGACCAGTCAATCTGCGGATTTTGCAAAGCCTGCAGATATTTACTCTTGTCAAACTGTCCGTCAGTTAGGAATGCTTCATAGGTCGTTATCATTTCCGGGGGTTCATTAACCATCTTAGCTGCGACTTCTTTTGGAGAGATCTTGATGTCGAAATCCTTTATCGCCTTGGTAAGAATGACCCTTTGCACAAGCTGTTCCCAGGTCTGATCATTCAACCTGCGATAGGTTGCTTCATCCATCTCTTTTCCCTGGTTAGCGGGATCCTGCATGTAATTTGTATAGGTGTTTTGTAATAATTTATAGTATTCATCATATTTTATTTTTTCACCTGCGATCTTGCCAACAAAGGGCTTTTCCTGGAATACGCTGCTGATCCCCATCGTAGCCATACCGCCGATAAAAACGATCGCAACGATCCAGATAACAGGTCGAGAAATACCACGCATCTTGTCTAACATACTGATAAACTCCTTGAAGTATATATTAGTGGATAAAATCTTGAGGACCGCAAAATTAATGCAAGTTTTTTAGAGAATGCAATTGGACTATGATGATTTTATTGACACAAACGTAATGCAGCATAACTTGTTTTACCATGAGCACAGATAACGAAATACTGTACAGAATTTTTAAAGAAGACGCTGAACGTTCCGGCATGAATATGAAGGATTTCTATCATAAGCGTCGTCGTGGATTATATCCTTTCAGGACACCTGAAGATGGGATCGTATGGCTCAAAAAGGAGCAGTTCCGTATTATGTCTGTTGTGAAAAGGGCTCACGCAAAACCAACCAAAAAAAACAGAAGCAAAGAAAGGGAGAAGGGATCGTTTTTCACGCCTGAAATGGTGAGAGCTTTTATTGTAACAGGAAGTGGGATCGTAATAATTTTCTTCTTAATTAAGCTGATCCAGATACTAAAGGTTTTCTAACGCTTTTTGTAACTCTATCTTTTTTTGAGGAATTTCCTCTTTTAACCTGACAAATATCGGTTTTCCATAGATCATTTTTACAGGGGAGAAGGGTTTGGGGATCATGAAATTATCCCAGCTGTGTAACATCCACTTAGACTTCATCAAGAAAATACCCGGTACGATTGGTTTCCCTGTTTTCAATGCAAGGAAGAGAGCTCCATCCTTTACGATTTCTTTTGGACCTGTCGGACCATCAGGAGTTATCGCAAGATCATACTTTTTTGAAATACCGATTGCTTCTTTCAGTGCTTTCATGCCACCACGTCTGGACGAACCCCGGATCGTACCGAATCCGAGTCCTGTAATAACGCGTGCAATAAATTCTCCGTCACGGTGCTGGGATATCAACACATGAACATTCTGGTTGATATGAGTGTATGCTGGTATGAGCATCCTGTTGTGCCAGAAGGCATAAATGACAGTGCCATGAGCTTCCCTCATAGCATCCATGTATGACTGATTGTATTTCTTAATACGAAGCGTACCAATCAGCAGTTTTATAAGAGACGGACCGAAAATATCAACGAAATGGAGAAGTGTTTTACGCTTCATGGATCATTTCCAATACAATTGATGCTACTTTCTCAGATGCATTTAAGGAGCCAAGTTCTTTTTGTATATTATTCAAATCTTTTTTTGTTTCCATATAATATTCTTCATTATCGAGGTAACGTGTGACTTGGTATGCTATTTTCTTCGGGCAGGCATTATGTTGAATGAGTTCGGGAACAACCTTTTTCCCAAGAACGATATTTGCAAGAGCGATCATGTTGATCTTAATGAAAGCTCGCGCAATTAAATATGATAGCCATGAAGTTTTATATATTACGACCAGTGGCGTACCGAGAAATCCTGTTTCAAGTGTTGATGTGCCGGATTTACACACCACTACTTTAGAATATTTCATCAAGCCGTGTGTGTCATCAACGATTTTTATATCATTTTTAATTGGATGAAGTATTTCATTAAAAATATCATCAGAAACAGAGTCAGCTTTTGAGATGAGATATTCCTGTGTTTTTTTATTTTTCTTTTTAAGAAGCTTAATGGTTTCTACGATTTCCGGAAGTATTCTTTTTATTTCAATGTTTCGGCTGCCAGGAATGAAACCGATCCATTCCTTTTGAGGATCAAGAGCATATCGGTGAGTAAATTCTTCCTTAGTATGTTGTATATCTATTTCTTCTGAAATCGGGTGTCCAACATAGTCAACATCTGCACCTATTTCGTTATACATCTCTTTTTCAAAAGGAAAAATGACTGCTATTTTGTCAGAATACTCAGCAATCTTATAAATGCGTTTTTTTTTCCAAGCCCAGACTTGCGGGCTAATGTAATAGAGAACAGGAATGTTCATACTATGAAGTATGTTGGCAATGCGGATATTCATACCGGGGTAATCAACGAGTATGGCAAGGTCTGGCTTTCGAGATGAAAATTCAACTTTCAACTTTTTGAAAACCTTCATAATAAAGCCAAGATGTCCGATCACTTCAGCAAACCCTATGATAGAAAATTTGATAAATGGAAAGAGTGGTTCAAAACCAAGCTTTTGCATGCGAGGTCCACCGATACCCCATAACTTGATCGAAGGGTCCTTTGTCTGAAGTTGGGCTATAACTTCAGCAGCATGAACATCTGCAGACCGTTCACCAACAAGTATGAATATATTTTTCATAGGAGCAGGACAATTTTGTGATGATAAACGTCAAGAAAAAGAAATTTCTCATGTACTACTCCTCAAAAACTTGACGTGTGAAATAGCACAAAAATAAGTAGCACCAATAAAGGAACTGCGAGTTCCTACCTTATGACGCCGATGCTGTTAATAAGGTGAGAAAAAATAATTCAATAAATATTGAAAGTGAACCGCAGTTGTTCGCTTTTTTTATTTGGAGGTGCAGAATCGCTATCAATAGACGGTTTAAACCCTGGAAACAGCGGGAAAGCTATAAGAATGACAAAAAAATTAATGAGCAAATCACTGCAAGAAGAGTTCGTTTGATTGGTCCCGAAAAGGAAGCACTGGGTATTGTTCCGACTCAGGAAGCGCTTCGAAAAGCAAGAGAGTATAACATGGATCTCGTCGAGATAGCACCTGATGCTGATCCGCCAGTTTGCAAAATTATCGATTACAGCAAACTGATCTTTGAAGAGTCCAAAAAAGCTCGTGAAGCAAAAAAGAAGCAGCATTCTACCCAGCTCAAAGAGGTCAAATTCAGACCCAGAACAGATGAGCATGACTATAATTTCAAGGTCAAGCACATCAAAGAATTCCTCGATAAGGGCAATAAGGTAAAAGTCACCATCCAGTTCAGAGGACGAGAAATGGCTCATAAAGAATTGGGCTGGGAACTCATCCAGAGAATCCAGGAAGAACTTGAGGAGTATGGTGACTTCGAACAGGAACCAAAGATGGAAGGTCGTTTCCTGATCGGATTCGTATCTCCCAAAAAAATTCAGAAATAGCGAACAGACGCAGATAAAGGAATCGTTAGGAGTTTTCATTATGCCAAAACTTAAAACAAGAAGAGCAGCAGCTAAAAGGTTTAAAAAGACAGCGAGTGGTAAGATAAAAAGAAACAAAGCGTATCGCGGTCATTTTATGGAAAAAAAGACATCAGATCAAAAATCAAACCTGCGAAAGGGCGGGTATGTTGCAAAAGCCGATGAGAAACGTGTAAAAGACATGTTAGAATCATAATATCAAAATATTAAATTTTTACAAGGAGTTGTTATGGCTAGAGCAAAAAATAAAGTAGCTTCCAGAACTAGAAGAAAAAAAATCCTCAAAGAGGCAAAAGGATATCGTGGTGGTAGAAAGCTTTATCGTGCAGCGCGTGAAGCAGTCGAAAAAGGCTGGCAATATGCCTATCGTGACAGAAAAGCCCGTAAACGAGAGTTTAGAAGACTTTGGATCATAAGAATCAATGCAGCAGTACATGAACATGGGTTGAGTTACAGCCAGTTTATGAACGGTTTGAAAGAGTTGAATATCGAGATAAACAGAAAAATGTTATCCGAGATTGCGATCAACAATCCAGCAGATTTTGCAAAGATCGTTGATAATGTAAAAAAGAAATTAGGAAAATAACCTATTGTGAAAGAACAAATACAAGAGATTTTAGAAGAAGCGAGAAGAAGTATACCTTCTTGTGAGTCAGATAAAAATCTGGAAGAGCTTCGTATTAAATATCTTGGTAAAAAAAGTTCTCTTTCAGATTTACTGAGCAAGATCGGAACACTTCCCAAAGAAGAACGCCCTCTGATGGGAGCATTTCTGAACAAAGCAAAAAAGGAAATTGGTCAGCTTCTCGAGGATAAAAAAGTTGCACTGAAGCAAAAATCAGAAGCTTCTGATATTCACAAACTCGACGTGACCATGCCTGGAAAACCTTTTCCATTGGGTGCAAAGCATCCCCTGTATAAAATTTGGGAAGAGATCGAAGATATTTTTCTCGGTCTTGGTTTCGAGGTTGCAGAAGGTCCTGAAATTGAAAGTGAATATTACAATTTCGATGCATTGAATACACCGAGTTGGCATCCGGCAAGAAATGAGCAGGATACGTTCTATCTCAAAGGCGGAATGCTTCTCAGGACACAGACCTCACCGATGCAGATCAGAGTCATGGAGAAGTTCAAACCGCCGATAAAGATCATCTCAACAGGTCGTTGCTACCGGGTTGATAAGGTCGATCCCTCACATCTGCCGGTATTCCATCAGGTTGAAGCACTCATGGTTGATGAAAGTATCACCATGTCCGACCTGAAAGGAGCTCTCGATTCGCTGGTGAAGCAGATCTTCAGTCCTGATACTCGTTCTCGTTTTCGCCCACATTTCTTTCCTTTCACAGAACCGAGTGCAGAGATGGATATCCTTTGCATAAACTGTAAAGGTACTGGATGTAAACTCTGCAAGAATTCCGGCTGGCTCGAAATGGGTGGTGCTGGAATGGTTGATCCTGCTGTTCTCGAAGAGGTTGGATACGATTCGGAAAAATATACCGGATATGCATTTGGACTTGGAATCGAAAGGATCGCGATGCTTCGGTATGGAATATCTGATATACGGAAATTGGTTACGAACGATTTGAGAATATTGCATCAATTTCAGTAAATCTTTTCTTAAGAGAGTATCATGAAAATAAGCTATAATTGGTTGAAAGAATTAGTACCCACTCAGTTGCAGATAGATGAGTTTTGCGAAAAGCTGACCATGTTCGGTCTTGAAGTTGAAGAAGTTACTCAACCGGCTAAAGACCTTGATAATATTGTTGTGGGTAAGGTTTTAACTGTCGAAAAACATCCTAATGCAGATAAGTTGCACCTCTGCAGTGTTGAAGTTGGAAAAGACGATCCTCTCAGTATCATTTGCGGTGCACCGAATGTCGTCGAAGGTATCCTCGTTCCAGTTGCCATGATCGGTGCAAAGCTTGGAGATTTCGAGATCAAAAAGGCAAAACTGCGCGGTGTTGAATCCTATGGTATGATCTGTTCAGAGCGAGAGCTCGGTATTTCAGATGATCATTCTGGTATTATGGTCATAACCCAAGACATCGAACCGGGTACAGCATTTGCGGATGCGATGGGGCTTAACGATCATATCATTGAAGTGGAAGTTACACCAAACCGTCCAGACCTACTCGGCATGATCGGTGTTGCTCGAGAAGTCTCGGTTATGCTCGATACTGAATATGCACATCCGGAAATTACATTTGAAGAATCAAATCATCAAGCTGAAGAAGAGATCTTAGTAATTATTGAAGATAGCAAGAAATGCCCGAGATATTGTGCTCGAGTTATTCGGGGGATAACTGTTCAACCGTCACCTATGTGGATGCAAAAAAAGCTGATCGCAGCTGGACTGCGTCCGATAAATAATATTGTTGATGTAACAAATTATGTGCTTCTCGAGTATGGTCATCCATTGCATGCATTTGATTATTCTAAAATTTCAGATAATACCATCGTTGTACGCACAGCTAAAGATAAAGAGATAATGATGCTTCTCGATGATACGGAGCTCACACTCAATTCGAATAATCTTCTAATCACCGATCCAAAGCATCCACTTGCACTGGCAGGTATCATGGGAGGACTTGATAGTTCTATTAATGAGGACACCAAGGATGTTGTTATTGAATGTGCATATTTTGATCCGAAAAATATTCGTGCCTCAGCTCTCGAATATGGACTTCAAACTGAATCATCATACCGATTCGAGAGAGGAATGGATCCAAATGGACTTATTGAAGTGATCGATAGGGCAGAACAACTCATTCAGCTAACCGGCGGTGGTAAAATCTCTCAAGGTGTTGTTGATTGCTATCCTAAGAAGATAGATCCTAATACATTACCACTACGCGTTTCAAGAACGAATAGTATTCTTAATGCTTCGATGAATGCAAAAGAAGTGGAACATTATCTTCAGGCATTCGAGTTCAAAACAAAACAAATTTCAGATGATAAATTTGAAGTTACTATCCCTACATTTCGTCCCGATATCGAGCGCGAGATAGACATTATCGAAGAACTTGCCCGTTGCTATGGCTACAATAATGTTGAATCACATTTTGTCACGTACAGAATCGATGATAAACAGAAAAGAACGGTTGTTCGTTCGATAAAAAATCATCTCATCTCATTAGGCTTCTATGAAGTTAATAATATGAGTTTCGGAACTCCCGATGATTTAAATATACTTAGAATATCGGATGATGATTACAGGCGTCAGGTTGTAGAACTTACCAATCCGATCGGAGAGCAGTTTTCCATAATGAGACCTACGCTTATTCCGGATCTGCTAAAAAATGCAGCATTAAATATCTCTTATAAATTCAATGACTTTAAACTTTTTGAATTGAATAGAATTTATCTCAAGCAAGAAGATGCATTTGTAGAACCTACTTACCTCACCGGTGTCATCGTTGGTAAATATGAGTCATTTTTTTGGGGAGACACTCAAAAAGAGACGTCCTTTTATGATGCTAAAGGTATACTTGAATCTATATTTGTTAAAATCCATTGTGCAGAAAAGATTTCTTATAAAATATCAAGCGAACCTTATTTTAAAAAGAATTCTGCTGCAGATCTATACTTGAAAGAGGAGAAGATCGGATCGGTTGGTGTGATGGATCAGGATATTCTTGAATCATATGACGTCGATGCACCTGTAATACTTTTTGATATTGATGTATCAAAACTTATTCCTTATTATCATGAAAAGGAACTTCGTTTTAAGGAGATCGTGAAGTATCCTTCTGTGCTGAGAGATATAGCATTAATAGCACCTTTGAATGCCGATGTGGCTTCGATCCAGGAGATAATTATTTCAGTTGAACCAAAGATCATCAGAGATGTTCAATTGTTTGATGTCTATACTGGAAAACAGATCAAACAAGGTTTTCGCAGTCTAGCTTTTAATATCAGTTTTCAGTCTGACACATCGACACTCACAGACAAATATGTGGATAAATTATTTGACAATATTGTAAACAAATTATCACGTGAACATCAAATAGAATTGAGGCAGGAGTGATGGATACGCATGTACTTGATCTGATAGAAGAAAAGATTAGAAATTTAATTTCTAAATATAAAATTTTACAAGATAAATATATTCAGGTTTTAAAAGAAAATGAAAATCTCAATAATAAATATAAAGATCTGTTCTATAACACGGAGAATTCGCAAGAAACGATAGGCGAGCTCCAGAAAGCCGTGGAGCAGTATAAAGAACAGAACCAAGATTTGCAGAATAAACTAGCTCTCAAGGAAGAGCAGATACAAAACTTTACAGAACAGGCAAACGAAATCGATTCACGAGTTGGCTCGATGCTTCAGGAAATTGATACAATAATTGGAGAATCAGTTTCTCAGTCTGCTGGAAATAATGAATAATTTAAAATATACGAATAATATTTCTGTCGATATTTTGGGTGATACATACTCAATTGCAGGAGATGTTGATCCTGACGAGATCAGGCAATACGCGAGTTTTTTGGATAGAAAACTTGTTGAACTTTCTGAAGAGTACAATCCCAGAAAGAGATATGATCTTGCCATCCTGTGTGGACTTAATATCGTAGAAGAGATGTTCAGAAAGAAAAAGGAACAAGAGAAGTTAGAAAGTTTCGTACAAAAAATTTCAAAACTATTGGATTCTTTGGACGAAGAATAATTTTGTTCTATAAGATAGATTATTGCTCTTTCCGGTAGGCCTGCCCTGTTCGTGATAGCAATCTTGTTTTGTGCTAAACAGGAACTATAGGGTGTTCGATTGTGTATGGCGTGAATGCCTGCATTGCAGTAGGACTCATAAAGTACATATAGAATTCCCATCTTTTTGAAATAATAGTTCAAACTCGTTGTTACACGGCAAGGGCAGGTCTCATTATGGAAAGGAATAGAGATGAACGAGATACTGTTAGCAATAATTGGATTAGTTGTAGGGGTGTTCATCGGTTGGCTGTCTTTCAGACTACTCACATCCAAAAAAGTCAAACAAGCACATATCGAATCCCAGAAGATCAAAGATGAAGCACGCTTAGAAGCAAAAGTAATTAAAAAAGAAGCAGAAATTGAAGCAAAAGAAGATTGGTATAAACGAAAAGCTAATCTGGAAAAGGAAATTGAGGAGAGGAAAAAAGAACTCCGAAAAATTGAGTCGAATTACAATCAGAGAATCAGTAATATCGATGAACGTCTGAGTAAATTGGACAGACGTGAGCAATCAATAACCGACAGAGAAAGACATCTCCAAAATAAGCAGACAAAGCTTGATGACGATGAAGCAAAGTTGAAAGAAATGCTCGAGCAGGAAGCAAAGCGATTAATGGAAATCGCAAACCTGACAAAAGAGCAGGCAATCGAAATGTTGCTGAAAAAATACGAAAATGAAGCGCGTATCGATGCTGCAAAATTGAGGAAGACAATTATCGATAAAGCTAATTCAGAAGCTGATGACGAAGCAGTGAAAATCATTGCAAATGCGATACAGCGAACTGCGGTTGATTATGTGACAGAATCAACTGTTTCGGTCGTCGATCTACCATCTGAAGAAATGAAAGGTCGTATTATTGGTAGAGAAGGTAGAAATATTCGCACCTTTGAAAGTAGCTCTGGGGTAGAGATCATCGTTGATGATACACCGGAAGCTGTTATCGTTTCAAGTTTTGATCCAGTACGAAGAGAGATCGCAAAACGAGCTCTTGAAAAATTGATATCTGACGGAAGAATACATCCTGGTAGGATTGAAGACATAATCGCTAAATCAGAAAAAGAAGTGAATAAGATAATCGAGGAAACCGGAAAGAAGACACTCCTTGATCTTGCAATCCATGATCTGCCCGACAACTTGAAAACATTGATCGGACGTCTAAAATACAGAACCAGTTATGGACAGAACATGTTGAAACATAGTATAGAAAGTGCATGGATCTGTGGCATGCTTGCTGCAGAGTTGGGTCTGGATCAAGCACTCGCAAGAAAGATCGGATTGTTGCATGATATTGGAAAAGCAGTCGATCACGAAATTGACGGATCTCATGCAACTATCGGTGCAGACCTAGCACGAAGAAATGGCTTACAACCCGTTATTGTAAATGCAATTGAAGCACATCATGAAGAAGTTGATCCTGAATCGGTTTACGCTGTACTCGTTCAAGTTGCTGATGCAGTCTCAGGAGCTCGCCCAGGTGCACGACGAGAGACCCTTGAATCATATCTGAAACGTCTTGAAAAATTAGAAGAGATCGCATATTCCTTTGAGGGTGTTCATAAATGTTTTGCGATACAGGCAGGAAGAGAAATCCGTATAATGGTCGAACATACTACTATCGATGATGCTCAAGCTGAACTGCTAGCATCTGACGTTGCTAAAAAAATAGAAAATGATCTTCAGTATCCGGGACAGATAAAAGTCACCGTTATTCGGGAGATACGAAAAACCGTTCTGGCGAAATAATAATGAATATTCTCTATATCGGTGATATCTTCGGGAAACCCGGGAGAAAAACAGTTCAGGGATTACTGCCTGGCCTTAGAGAAGAATTTGGACTTGATCTTGTTATAGCAAACGGTGAGAATCTCGCTGGTGGACTTGGCATGACTCCAGATACTGCAAAGGCGATGTTCGAAAGCGGTGTCGATGTGCTTACTTCAGGTAATCATTTATGGGATAAGAAAGAGATTATTGCATACCTTGAACAGGAAAAGCGCGTTGTTAAGCCAATTAACTATCCCCCAGCCGTACCCGGAAATGATGTTTTTGAAATTGAAGTTCAAGGGAAACGAGTTGTTATTCTATGCTTAATGGGAAGAGTCTTTACCGTTACTGTGGATTGTCCCTTTAGAGTCATGGATACCTATCTTGAAAGATTAACGAGAGATGATCAGATTATAATTGTTGACTTTCATGCCGAAGCAACTGCAGAGAAACAAGCAATGGCTTGGTATCTAGACGGAAGGATTACGGCACTCATCGGATCTCATACGCATGTTCAAACTGCCGACGAGCGAATCCTACCTCAAGGCACAGCATATATCACTGATGCCGGTATGACAGGTCCTCAAGATTCTATTATTGGTCTGCGTCGCGAAGATGGTATCGAACGATTTCTAACACAAATTCCTAACAGATTTAATCCCGCAAAGGAAAACCTCATGCTTAACGGCGTTTTTATTTCTATTGACGAAGATGGGACCGTTGCAAGTATTAAGCGCATTCAAAGAAAGTATCAGGTTGATTAGATAAACATGGATAAAATTTTGGATGGCAGACCGGTCGCTAAGGAAATTTATCAGGAACTAAAAGAAGAAGTTGCTCAATTATATGACAAGGGAATCATTCCACGATTATCGGTTTTTAAGGTAGGAAACGATCCTGCTTCAGAGTATTATGTTCAAAATATTCAGAAGAAAGCAAAGAAGATCGGTGTTGTCGTTGATATTTTGAACTTCGTAGTAAACACTTCTCAGGATATGATCATAGCTGAGATACAGAAAGCAAACAAAGATCCTAAAGTTCATGGTATAATGCTACAAATGCCCTTGCCGAAACATCTTAATCAAAATGATGTTGTGATGCAGATTGATCCCAGAAAAGACATCGATGGTCTCCATCCGATCAATATGGGAAAACTTGTGCTCGGTCAGGATTGTTTTGTTGCAAGTACACCTGCCGCAGTCATGGAATTAATTCATTATTATAATATACCAACTAAAGGAAACCGGGTTGTGATCATCGGACGAAGCAACATTGTTGGGCTACCCCTTTTTCATCTTCTTGTTCAGAAGAACGCTGGTGCAGATGCAACTGTTACAGTTTGTCATTCGAGATCGACGAATTTACAGAAAATAGCATTGGAAGCAGATATTCTGATCGTTGCAATAGGCAAACCAAAATTTGTTGATCATGCATATGTTTCTAGTAACTCGAACGTTATTGATGTTGGTATAAACGAGGTTTATGATGCTGACGCTGAGACAAATCTTTTTGTTGGAGATGTAAATTATATAGATGTATTTCCCATAGTGAAGGCTATTACGCCTGTCCCGGGAGGAGTTGGCACGATTACGACGGCTTCGTTGCTCAAGAATGTGGTTCGTGCAAGTAAGTTGTGAATTGAAGTATATTTTTAGAAAAAGTGAAAATCGTAATTTTTTTATTGACTTATTAATATCAGGAAAGGAATCTTTGTTCAAAGATGGGAGGTTTATAGATGTTAAAAAATAGGTCTCTTTTAGTTTTGTTAATTTTATTAGTGATTGCAGTCTTAACTGTTCTAAGCTGTGGCAGGAAAGGTTCATTAAATCCTAATATTGCTCCTTATATTGAGATATCTGATTATAGCGGAATTGCACGACCTGATACTGTTTTAACAGATTCAGCCATGTATAATGTAATAGGTAATCTTATTGATCCTACCATTTATGATTCACTATATTTTCAGGAAATATATTGGAAAGCATGGGATGTTGATGGCGTTGTAAAATCTTATGCCTACAGAATCGGAACATGGGATAGCACAAATGGAAGCTGGCAATATGACCAAACCTATGGTGTTCGCGTAAGTGCAGACGGATGGGTATTACATTTACAGCCCAATGGTGAATATGATATTTGGACTCCACTGGCGGAAAGATTTCCAAAAACTCAAGTATATTTCACCGCAAAAGACACTGCCGATTATAAAAGAAATTTTGGCAAGTTTGAGGTTAAATGTAAGGACAATTATGCCGAAGAGTCAGAAATCGCAACCCGATATTTCTGTAGCTGGTCGGATGTTCCAAGTACCAGTGTTCAGACCTCACAGGGTGCTGTCGATTCAGTAAGACTTGGTGCAGCAATATCATTTGAATTCAATGTCCTCAATGATGATGATCCATTTGGTTACGGAGATGAGGCTGCGTACTTCAAATACCGTCTCGTGTACTATCATAGCACAGGCACTGATACTGTCGAAATAAGTGCTGCTGGTGAACAGACCGATAGCACACAGTGGTATTCAACAGAGAATTATCCTGTAAAAGATGAAGTTCTTCTAATGGCAAACTATCATGATGGTAATCCTTATGGGAAACCTCAACTAAGAGTGAATGAAAAGTACGCTGACGGCACGTATGAGATGACTGAGATTCAGGTTAAATCTGTAGATAAAGCTGGTATTGAAGATCCCGATTATGCAAGCATGATATTTTTTGTAAGAGGATATTTCCACCCAGACACTGCTCCATTTATGGCACAATGGGCAGATTATCTTCCAGACTTCCTCAGCAATAGTTCCCTTGATATTTTACCTCATATCTTCGTCATCAGTGACTATACTTGGTTGAACTACTTATGCGAAAATGAAGATATTCCTAAGCGAGTCATTGCAGGTGAAAATCATTATGCCAACCAGTTCTACATGGCTCAAGATACTACATTATCTGCTATCTGGTCGAGTAATATTGAGATATATTTGAAATGGGAATATCTCGGTCAGTATGAATACGATGTTGAACGCTCCAGGATAGCAGCAAATCATACCTATTATTATGATGCAAATTTAGATGAATATGTTCAGTATTATTGCGATGTCGAGTACATGGATATTCAGCTTGATGGAAGTGCAAGCGGATTACCTCCTATTGGGACTGTTATTACAGATAATGTAACAGGTGAAAATTGGATGCGTATCCCAATATATGATGAACAGAGTTGCAAGATATTTGATTTAACATCTGGCGAGCACGTTTTCAAGGTGCGTTCTGTTGATTTCCAGGGAGCTGTTGACCCAACCCCTTCAGAGTTAGTATTCTATCTTCATGAGCCAATATTGAATGGCGGAAAAGAAGGTTTACTTATAGTCGATGATACACAGAATACACCGATTTTTGCACCAGAGGATTCAGTAAATCAATTTTACGAAAATCTTGTTGAGCATTCTACCGAAACAAAAAAATGGTTTGATATTCGAGGAGCGAACTTATCCTCCATTTACACGATGAACAAGCAATTAAGAAACGATGATATGGCTCCGTATTTTGCTCCATCAGATATCCAGCAATATAAATTAGTGATCTGGTATGCAAACGATCCAAAAGGCTTTTATAGCGATGTCACAAAAGTTCATATGATACAGCACTATGATGTTATGAGATATTATATGTTATCTGGCGGTTCGGTGTTACTTTCTGCTTCAGCAAAGATATCAGATCCTCTCACTCCGGCAACAAGGAATTTCCTTCAGGTATACGGTGGACTTGCTGACACTCTTTCGGCTTTGTCACAAGAACTAGATACGAATAACTGGTTGTGGGGTAACCCCAATACAACTAACTCCATGTTCATAGGAGCTAATGGTCAAGGCGATTTCAGTGCTGTTAATCAGTTAGATGTTAATATGCAATTACTCTGTTGGGCTGATGTAAATCCAGCATTTCCAAGTGATAAATTCTTCCCTGAATACTTTCCATACTTATTACCATTAGGAAAAATAAGTAATGTAACCTTCTTAAACGTTAATGCAGCAGAAACAATCTTCACAAGTATTGTTGATACTTTAGCGATCCATGAACAATTTGCAGATGCCCCCGTTGGGACGAAATATATTCATCCTTCTGTTGATGAACCTGTATATATTCTTGGATTCCCCTTGTACTACATGATGCCTGACGAAGCAAAAACTTTCATCAATATCGTATTTGATGAAGTCGGTGTGGCTCATAACTAAAAACTATAATACGCAACAAATAAAAAAGGCGAAATCAATTGATTTCGCCTTACTTTTTTATTAAAATAATGAGCGTTATGACAAATACTTATCTGCAAAGAATTTAAAGAAATCTTTTTGGATAACTTTTTTTACTGAACGCAAAGCTCTATTTTCTGCTTCAGTTAAATTTAGATGACCTTCACGATCACTCTTTGTATAAACAACTTCTTCTGCATTGCTGATCTTATCAATTATAGTAATTGATAACTCCCAACGCACGAATTCCTCATCGCGATTAAGGTCGATCTGAGATATTGAAAGAGAGCTCTCTATGTGGAAATCAATATAGTCTGCATCCTTTGGTGAATCATAAACCGAGAAACCAAAATTATTAAAAACCTCTGTAAGATAGTCATCGAGATATTCTTTGTATTCACCCGAACCTTCAACAATAACATGGATCGATCGCGCAAAAGTATTTCTCTCAGCAACAAGTTTCTCAAGAGGTTGTTTGAGTTCTACTCCAGCATTGGAAGGTGATATAATACGAAGTTGTGCATTCAGTATCTCATTCTTTTCGGCAAAATCAATCGCTTCGCTGAGATATTTAAGCTTGTCGAGTTTAGATAACCCGGCTTCAAACTGAGCGTAATATTGATCTATCTTCTGTGTGTTTTGAAAGATCTCGTTATGATAAATGTCTTCCGTTTCGTTCCTATTTAAATATACGATGACGTAGTACTCACCACTATTGGGATCAAAAAAAGAATCACCCACTTTAACGTTTTTTAAGGTCTGCTCACTCTGAATCTGTGTGAGATTACGCATCTTCTCCTCAGCAGAAAGTGATGTTTTGTCACCAATGGTGGTCTCTTCAAATTTTTGGACGAGTGTTTCATCTGATTTTATCTCAGCTTGAAATATTTTGGAGAGATTTGAGTATGCGTCTTTCTCAGCAGATTTTTTTGTATCACCGGATCCAACAGCCGAAAGGTAGTACGAATCCTTGTATTTGGTCTGAGGATTCATGATCCAATCTGGCGTTTTGTTCTTTTTTGCTGTTACCATTGAAGGAGCACAAGACATAAATATAAGAACGAATAATAGTACGATTTTTTTCATAGTCTATCCTAATCTAAATAAAACGACTCAAACAACTGTAATCCGTTTTTGGTTATGTGTTGTTTATTTCTCAAATCCGAATAAACGAGTTTGTTGTCTGAATTATAATAATTTATACGAATGTTATATATACCCTCTGGTAGTAAGAAATGCCCAACAAAAGCTTTCGCCGGGAAAAAACGAGATATTCTTAAATCAGCGTTTTCTGTTGCGTCCACACCGACATCAGTAGCAATCATGGCAAGTTTACCAAAAAGATTATCACCTGTCTGTTTTACCATCTCCTGTTTTGCACTTTCTGCGAGAATTCCTTTTACAACTGTTCGGGTGATTGTCTTTAGATATATTAGTGGTTCTTTAATTTTATATGTAATGAAAGCAACCTGTTCCATACTTTCAAGTGGTATTAACTCAACGGCCATCTGGTCATTAATGAGGACCGCGATCTTTGCAATGTCTGTACCGATCAAGTCCATGTAGGGAAGATCAAATTTAAAATGGTACCCAGCTTCCATATCTTCCCATTCGATGATATCCAATGTGCCTTCATATTGACTGTCATTTTTTGTTTCTACTTCAGTTTCGGTCTCTTTGTGTGGTATTGAAACGGATGATTTTTTACTGGAAGAGCTACTGCTCGATGAACTTGATTTCTCTTCAGTATCGGTTTTCTTAAAGATATTACCAACAGACGATACAAATTCACCAGTTTCTTTTGCAAGTTTACCTGCTTCATCTTTAATATCAGGATTTTTACTGTTTTCAGAAACTTCTTTAGATGTCGCAATGATCAGCATGTCTTTTTCTGTATGCACCCAGAGTGTGTTTGATTTCTTGTCTGGAGAATTACCAACAAAAGATAGGAAGTAGATGGGAATACTGTCTGATTTTGCAATATGTGATTCAAGAGGTGGTACTTCGAAGTTATAGACTGTCGGCTGATTTTCGATGGCTTCTCTGATTTCTTTCAGGTCGATCCTGGCGTCGTCATATTTTCCTTCAGTGTAATAAAGAAGCATACTCAAGTAACGGGCAAGTGCCGAATTATAAAATTTTATATCACCTATCTTGAAATCCCTTTTCTTATCATCGGATTTATTATACTCATCAGCGATTTTTTTATACTTGTCTTCCAGAAGATTGAGTTTGTTATTGATCCTACGAATTTCGACGAACGCATCTTCAGGATCATTCAGATGAAGATAGTTCAGTGCTTTAAAGATATTCAGATAGATGTCTTCATAATCTTCACCGAAATAATCGAGTGCATTATCATTGAGAAGGACAGAAGCTGCAGCTTTCCCGATACTTTTAGTGTAGAGATCTTCGATAGCAAATTCAGCTTTTTCAAGGTATTCATTACTCTTCCGGTAATCACCACAATAATGATAAAGCATGCCTGCATCAAGGTAGAACAGCACTTTCTCCTTTTCTTTATAATGCTTCTCTTTTGCTTCTTCGATTTGAGTTAAACAAGTTTTGAAGTCATTTGCACGGAGATTTTCCATCATTCCTGCATATTGAGCTTTTGATGTCTTCATGCTCGAGCATCCTAAAAAGCACAATATAACAAGAGATAATATGATAGTTGAAAATAATATTTTTTTCATTATGATTACCATTTAAGTTTTGATTGTTCCATAAATTTTTTGATCTTTTTTGATCCCATCCAAACGATCTCACTCGTTTCGAGATTTACCAGGTTCATATCTGCCTGATAATACACTACTTTTTTACCATCAACTGAATCTTCGATAGATGAAAGCGTTCCCTGAAGCATAAAATCAGCGCCGAGTTCCTGGGCAAGTCTTTTAGCTGTTTCTTCTGTTGCCTGACTTTGCTGATCAAGACGTTCATCGCGAATTTCATCACGCTGTTCTTTGGCAGCAACAAAACGAACTTCTCCAGAATTGACAAGTTCCCTTTCGATATCAGTAGAAAATGTCTCTGTATTGATATGTTCGCTTGTTTTGTTTCCGATTGTTCCAACGATAACAATTGGTTTCTCATCATATTCATCCAGCCAGTTCATTAGCCATGCACCATCGAGAACATCCTCAACGATGTTTTCAGAAACCATACGAGCATCTGAGTCGTTCCAGCGGCCACTAAGGTCAATAGTCTCATCGACCCCCACGCGGGAAACCTGCTTGGTAGGTCCTCCGCATGACACAATAAGTGCAACAAGTGCCAATAATAAAACACTTTTTTTTAACATTACATCCTCCTTGGGATTAATTTTATAAGTGATTTATTCCGAGCTTAATTTTTGTCAACTAATGATTGAAAAAAGCCTGCTCGTGAGAACAGGCTTTGGTTTGTTGTATACTTTTGAGTATGTTATCGAGCAAGTAACATCTTGTTTACATAGGAAGATCCATCTACTTCCACCCTATAAAGGTAGATCCCATTTGTAACATCTTTACCTTTCAGATCCTTCCCATTCCAAATGCCAAATCCTTCAAATGGATTACCACCATGGTTCACTTCTAGGGTGTTAATGAGTTGTCCTTTAGGGTTATAGATCTTGATTGCAGCTTCTTGATATGTTTTCTTGGTCGTGAAATTAATCCTGGTCGTTTCGAAGAAAGGATTGGGATTATTGGAAACTAATGAGATCGGATTATAATGAGCTGGATCTATCGATATAGAATCCGGGAACAGAATTTGCACTTCACAATAGTTGAGTTGACCACCGGTATTCTGACCTTGCCCACTTTGTGCAAATGAGCCAAAAGAATTGTCATCATAGTAATATAGATAAACAAGTCCATAGTTATTACCCATATCAACAATATGATTACTAAGGTTAGGATAGACGGTTATCTCATTTGAGAAGTTGTACAATGTGCTATATATGTCAGTTAATTCGATGACATCTGACCAGGTTTGACCATTGTCTGAGGATACAGAAATGTAGAGGATTGGGTGTTCTGCATAAGCTTGATATGCCGGATCACCATCCTCAGCCAGCTGAACATATGTTCCATCTGACCAGAGCTGCACCATCCAGTTGTTATCAAGGTTCACGGTATTTCGCTGATTGTTTTCGTGGAAAATATTTGAGGTGCCCGTATATTTGCTGAAACCGACCGTAGTATAAAGGATCGTGTCATTACCGACAATTTCCCAAGGAACAGTGTGCCCAGACCAGGGGTCAATACCGGGCATACCAGGTACTTCATGATATTCCCACTCAGTTCCAGTCCAGACAGCTTCTGCCTGGGGAAGGAAATGATTATAGTAGTAGAAATCACCGGCATCATCTGTAAAACCATATTGCTGCAAAAAGGTTAGATGGAGAGAGCCGTCATTGTCATAAACAGCAGTGTTATGACATCCAGCCAATTGAACTTCTACTTCATCTACAATATTGCCGCTATTGTCCTCAAACTGGGGAATATTTTCCACAACATATATTATTTCGCCTGGACCATCACCGTGAATATTGCTTCCATCCCAGGTCGTTCCATAGTCGTTGGATTCCCATACGAAAAATCCTTCATCGACCGGCATGTCACCAAGATCACCTTCAAGCCATACCGCATATCCGATGATCGCAACTCGACCGGGATTTTCATAATCGATTGCAAATGCCTGGGAATAGGGACGACATGATTTGTATCTCCAGTAATACATTGGCCATTGAGTTGTCCAATTAGCCATATTCAACATAGGTGAAAGATCGGCAGTAGGTGTGTTTTCCAGATCGATATACATGATGCGCATATCTTCACAGGGATTCTCCCAAGCATCATTCGTAAAATTTTTAGACACCTGGTACAAACGAAGGTAATCTGTTCCCATTGGTGAAGGACCAACATAGAAGTATGGCCAATTATATTCATCAGGAAGATTTGGTGGAAGATATGTGACCGTAGACCAGAATCCCGGTATGCCTAATAAAGCATAATCATCATAAACAAATGTTGTGCCAAAGTAGCCTGTTGCATCTCCATCTTCATGCCAGGTTGCAAAGCAATCACCGGTTGCGGGATGAACCGTGCAGTTTCCGTAACCTTGCCAGATATCATAGTTCGATATGGTGCCCCATGATTCATTAACTCCTGAACTATTAATATAAGCGTAATACTGCCTACGGTTTGCCGTTGTAGAAGCAGTGCCGAACCACGTCAGATAATATCCACTACCAATTGTTGACTGCAGCCCATAGGGAAATCCTTCATACGATCCAGGCATATAGTCATAATATGATGTCATGATCGTTGTTGGAACTGTTTTAAAACTGAAGTCCGGAACCGGATAGTTCTCTCTATTTGAAGTAGTATTAAAAGGAACAATTTTTAGATCGGGATATTCAGAAAAAGGAATTGCTTCATTGGGATTTGGATTGAGAGTTTTTGCCTGAATTGGAAAGATTAAAACGCTTAATAGAATAATTGTAAAGATAATCGTTTTCATTTTTTCTCCTTTCAGATCATACTTGATGGTCTTTATAGGAAGTAGTATACATCATAAAAACTCCGAAAAAGACCTCCGTAAAAAGAGGATGCCTGCCCGTTTAGAACAGGCATCCTGATTATCTTTTTGTTATCTTGTTAACATCATTTTTTGGGTAAGAGATGAGCCATCGACATCTACCTTATAGAAATAAATACCGTTAGCAACATTCTTACCAGCTGCATCTTTACCATTCCATACAGCGTATCCTTCTGAAGGATTGTCACCGTGATTCACATGCAAAGTGTTGATCAGCTGTCCCCTTGTATTATACACACTGATCTCCGCATTTTGATATGCTTTCTTTGCCGTGAAATTAATGGTAGTTGACGCAAAGAATGGATTGGGATAGTTTGAAAGTGAGGTAACAGGAACAGAGGGCTGAGGATCATTTGAAAACGGTGGGAATACAATATCAACTGAACAATAGGTGATTTGACCGCCAACATCCTGCCCAGCTCCTGAACGGATATAGCAGCCGAATGAGTTATCATCATAGTACATGATATGAACTCGACCAACCGAGTCATTAATAGCTTCAATGTAGTTGTACAAATTTTGATAGACTGTTATCTGTCCCGAGAAGTCAAATTGAGTACTATAAATATCCGAAAGTTCAATAGGTTCCGACCATGTATCACCATTGTTTGAAGATACTGAGAGATAGAGGATCGGGTGTTGTGCATATGCTGCATATGCTGGGTCACCGTCTTCTGCAAGTTGAACATACGTTCCGTCAGTCCAGAATTGTACCATCCAATTGTTTTCTTTATTGATGGCATTTCTCTGGGTGTTCTGGTGAAATATTTCAGAATCTTCTGGATATTTATTATAAGAAACAGAGACGTAGAGAAGTGTATCATTACCAACTATTTCCCAAGGAACATCTCTTCCGGTCCAGGGATCGATACCCGGGAAGGCTGGCACGTTATGCCAATCCCACGCTATACCATCCCAAACTGCTTCTGCTTGCGGGAGGAAATGATTAAAATAATAGCTGTCTCCTGCATCATCGGTATATCCATACTGTTGCAGGTAACAAAGATGAGCAACACCATTTGCATCAAACTGGGCAGTATCATGCCATCCGTATGAATCTACTTTAATACTGTCGATAAGGTTTCCGCTATTATCTGTGAAATGAGGAATATTCTCAACCGCATAAATAAAGTCTTGCGGACCATCTCCATGCAGATTTGCCGTATCCCATGTTGTTCCATAGTCGAAAGATTCAAAAATATAGAAACCTGGATCAACAGGCATATCACCGAGATCACCTTCAAGCCATGAACAGTATCCTACGATAGCAACGTGTCCGGGAGTACTGTGATCAATTGCAAACGCTTGTGATTGAGGACGGCATGACTTTGCTCTCCAATAATACATTGGATTTACTGTAGTCCAATTGTTAAGGTTCAGGATAACAGTCATATCAGCAAAAAGAGTATTCTCAACATCAATATACATGATTCGAGGATCTTCACACGGATGATCCCATGCATCGTGAGTGTAGTTTTTTGAGATATGATACAACCGAATCCAACCATCTCCATTTGGAGAAGGACCAACATAGACATAGGGCCAGATATATTCATCAGGAAGTGGAGAAGGTATAAAAGTAACTGAAGACCAAAAACCCGGAATGCTAAGTAGGGAATAGTCATCATAACAGATTACACAACCATAATTTGATCCTGATGGATTTTCATGCCAGGTTGCAAAACAGTCACCAGTAGCGGGATGAACAGCTACACTTCCGTATCCCTGGGTCCGATCGTATGTTGAAATTGTTCCCCAGTTGCCACCAATACTTCCAAATGCATCAGCATATGCGTAATATTGACGACGTGTTGCGGTCGTTGTTGCTGTGCCAAACCATGTAATATACAATCCATCTCCATTATCGGTCTGCTTCTGTAATGGATATCCTTCATATGAGCCGGGCATATAGTCATAGTAGGACGTCATGATCGTAGTTGGATTTGTATAGAAGCTGTAGTCGGGAACCGGTGTGTTTTCTCGATGATCGACTTGTGTTATAGGAACTAATTTGCCGACGTTGATGTCTGTAATAGCAGTTCGTTCTGAACCGTCAGGGTTCATAAATTCTGCATGAAGTACGCTTATAGATAGAAGAAAGCAAAAGAGTAAAATTACTCCAATCTTTTTCATGTAAACCTCCGTAATTTTTTAATGATTTTTTTTGACCTGTCAAAGAAGATAACAAATAATGAAATTCGACATACGCGAAATTTCTGTTTTTACATCAAAAATACTATGATAAATGGAAGAAAAAATTGATATTTTTTTTGTCAAGAAGTTATAGGCAAAAAAAAAGCCTGCTCAACCAAATGAGCAGGCTAAATATTTATGCAAAGACGGGCTTATCTATTGAGCATCATCTTTTTGGCAATTGTAGCACCATTGGTTTCTACTTTATAGAAGTAGATTCCATTTGCTACATCTTTACCAAACTCATCGGTACCATCCCACATTGCATGTCCTGCAGTATGAGAATCGGCAATTGCATCAATAGATTTTACAAGCTGACCTTTAGTATTATAGATCGTGACTTTTGCATTTTCAACACCAACATTAGCCGAGAACTGGATTTGAGTATGTGAGAAGAAAGGATTCGGAACATTGCGAAGTGTCATAGTTGCTTCCGGTTGTGACTGTGAAGGATCTGTTGATACGATCATATTTGCAAAATCGATCTTGAATGAACAATAGACCATTTCACCACCAGTTGCCGGACCCATCTGCTGAATCGAGCTACCATAATCATTATCATCAAAGAAGTACATGTCGATCTGTCCCCAGCCATCACCAAGATCTTTGATCGTTGGATTGATATATGGATACATGGTGATCATGTCTGCAAAACCGGGGAATGCAGTACTGTAAATATCGGAAAGCTCAATTGGAGCACTCCAGTTTTCACCGTTGTTATTGGTTGCAGATACATAAAGAATTGGATGAGTTGCATATGCGTCATATCCAGGAATAGCATTTTCAGCCATGAGTGTTTTTGTGCCGTCATCCCATACCTGAACCATCCAGCTGTTTTCAAAGTTAGCAGCATTTCGTTGAGTATTTTCATGGAAACCGACGGTTGTAATATCGGTAAATGGCATGGTAAGCCAAGGGTAAATGAGAGTATCACCACTAACGGGTTCGATTTCCCATGGTACTGTGTGTCCGCTCATAGCATCGACACCAGGTAGATTCGGAACTTCGCGGATTTCCCAGGTGCCATCAGTTTTGTAAACAACTTCAACTTGATATTGGAAGAGATAATATGGCCAGTACGATGCATTTCCTGCTGCACCATCAACGTTACTTATCCAGAATTGTTCTGGAAGGTGAAGATTTCCTTCACTATCAAAAGTTGCTGTTCTGTGGGTTGAATGCTGGTTACCGGGCCAACCGATCCAGACATGAAGTTCAGGATAAGGAATACTGCTGTCATCTACAAAACCAGGAACATTGTCAACAGCCCACATGACATATTCATTGTACATACCAACATCTGTTTGATATGAATGGAAGTTTGCATAATCCCATGTTGCTCCACCATCATAAGAGTCCCAAACGTAGAAGCCCTGAGGTACAACTTCACCACCAACAAGACCGTTTGTGTATCCGGCGTAACCGAATATTGCCACGTGTCCAGCAGTGAATGGATCTACGGCAAATGAGGGATATGGACGGCAGTCGATGCCGGCTGCGGGATCTGACCAGTCACGTGAAATGTTTACGTAAGGAGACCAGTTGTTCTTGTTCAGCATAATTTCAAGATCGCCATATACATAGGTGTCTTCAGGAACATCGATCCAGCGAAGGATGTCGTGTTCGATTTCACCATCAGGATTCTGACCACTGATCTGATACACACGGTAGTTGCCGGTAGTAGCATAATCAGGAGCCATTCCAATGTACATATAAGGCCAGATATATTCGTCAACGTAAGGAATTGGCTGGTCAAATGTTACAGGTGTTTTCCAGAAGCCGGGTATAAACAGAAGACCGTAGTCATCATAAGTTACACGAGTGTTCGTGTCTTCAGGGGTGGCCGAGTCCATAATATCATGCCATGAGACAATAGGATCGCCAGAAGCAGGATGCATGGTCATTCCAGGATAACCCTGCCATGTGTCAGAAGTGGTAATTGTTGCATATTCAATATTACCAGCAGCATGCACATACGCCCAATAAACTCTTCTATTATCGGTTGTATTTGGACGACCGTGGAATACGAAGTAGACTCCACCGAATGCATCGGGTTGAGTCATTAAAGGGCGACCACAGTAACTACCTGGCATATAGTCATAGTAGTTAGTAAAACCCGCAAGAGTTGTTGGTTGTTGGATGAATTCCCAGTCGGGAACATCGAAGTTGCCGTCATTACGGGTTGGAGAGGCAACTTTGAGATGCTTTGGAGCTTCTGCCGGAACATATGAATTATTGTTGATTGGCTGAGGTATATCATTTGCCCAAACCATTCCAGCGAGCACGAGTAGCATCACGCTAAACATAGCAATTTTTTTCATTTTTGTTAATCCTCCGTAATTAATTAATGATTAATATTAAAATTTCATTTTCAGGGATAGACGTATAGGTCCGGTCAGGAATTGTCCATCCATCTTTTCTTCTAGTTTACCAAAAGGAGTGTATGCAGCATCAATATCCATAACAGCAAAGGAAGTAGCAAGTTTCCAGCCCAATCCGAAAGAAGCAGCTTGACAATCAAGATTAAATTGATATCCACCACGCAGGAAGAAGGTTCCGATTCTGTATTCAAGTCCAGCATTGTAGGTTTCAAGACGATCGACACAGTTGTCAATCTGGAAAACAGCATCGAGAGACTGCATGTTCGATTCTAAAATGCTCATTGCAATACCAAGAGAGAAGTTCATTGGAAGTGCGAAAGAGAGTTCTTCTCTATCTTCATCAACAAGTCCGTCAGCATCATTGTCGAGAAGATCATATGGGTCTTCATCAATAAGCCCATCTCCATCATTATCGAGGGTGTATTTCACTTCAGGACCAAAATTCCTCAAACTCATTCCAATCGTTAGATCTTTCCAACCGGTATTATAAAGTGATCCGAGGTCTATACCCCAGCCGTTGACGTCATATTCATCAAGGTTTTCCCTTAGATATTTAAATGATAAACCAACTGAAAATTTATCAGTCAGCATTGTTGCATAAGATAATCCAGCCATCATATCGCTACAGGTAAATTGTTCGCCGTTTGGACCAAATTCATCAGCAGTAGTAACATCCATCCAATCCATATACAATAGTGAACCGTTAATTCCGAAAACACCAAAAGAGGTTGGGAAGGCAATGGTGAGATAATCATAGTTAATGTCAGCAACATATCGCGTATGATTTAAAAATAACTCTGTATCGGTAGAATAGGCAAGTCCGGCAACGTTCCAATACGTGGATGAAGCTCCCTTTGTATATGCAGTATAAGCTTCTGCCATACCAATAGCACGAGCATCAACACCGATTTTCAAGAACTGTAAACCGGCAGTACCAACTTTTGCAAAAATATCAGCTTGAACCAAGGTTGGTATCAGTAAAAGGGCCAATAGTAATAAAATTATCCTTTTCATGTTAACCACCTTTATTTAATTAAAACAAGTTTATCGACTTTAACATCGCCAGTCGCATGGTCTTCAACAGAATAAAGATACACACCGCTTGCAATGATCTGATCGTGTTTAGAGAGAAGATCCCAAGGTTCGATACCACCTGGAGCAATACCTATATGTGTTGCTTTACTGGGATTAATAACATCAACGGTTGATACGCCGTCATGTTCAATCTCATCAACGAGATCACCGGCAAGAGTATATATTCTTATTGTACATTTTTCAGGGAGATTTACAAACCAGATACGTTTACTTCTGTCTCCATTCTCATCCTTATCA
This sequence comes from Candidatus Cloacimonadota bacterium, assembly GCA_016932035.1. Lineage (NCBI taxonomy): Bacteria > Pseudomonadati > Candidatus Cloacimonadota > Candidatus Cloacimonadota bacterium. The sequence continues at coordinate 24,867 of JAFGDR010000022.1, read as the reverse complement.
CGTCGTCCATCAAATTTACTTTGTCCAAGATACGGATTTGGGACAACATAGATATCGTCAAGATTCGTTGCAGCAGAGGGACCGCCGAAAATTGTTATTCGGTTTCCATCTTTACCTGACTCAAGAGCTTGTAAGTTTTGAGAAGGAATACCTCTGTCAAACGATGTGACAGCAAAGTAGTTTTCTACACCTTTTTCAGGATAGAGTATCTCACTGATATAATATCTTCGAGATAAACGCTCCTTTTTCAATTCAAGCAAACCTTGAGGATGTGCCTGACCTAAATGTTCTGGTAGAGGTATCAATCTGTCGTCATAGAGGTCCAGATAAAGGTCATTGCTCATTTGGGGATTCTTGAAGAGAAGGGATTCTTTTCTATGTCTTTCTTCCTCTGGGAGGGTAGAATATTCTTGAACACTATCTTGTATGCATTGGTCTGTACTATCAAGAATATTATACAAAGGAATTCCATATACCATATTTCCATCAACAACTTTCACGAAAGAATATAGCGAGTCGAGTCTGTAATAGTCAGTCCAGTACACTGTGCTGTCAGTAGTATAAATGATATCTTCTGTTGGATTTGTTCCAACAATGTAGTCCATTGGAATTCCGTTATTGATTCCCAATTGTCCACCGTAAGAAACATTCATACTGTCAATAGGAAGATTCATACATACATTATAATCTCTCATATCCTGTTGAGTATCTATTTTATCCCATCGATTCATTCTCATGTATGCATCTTGCTCACCTGAGTTTGCAGCTTTCCAAAGCGAGTATCCCTGGAAGTCATGTCGCAAGCGATACGCTGTCCACGGATTAACAGTAGCATTTATATTATAAGTTTGACCATTCCAATGCCAAGGATCAAATTCTTCGGGAAAATAACCATAATGGGCTAACTGTTCATCATATTTTCCTATGTAACTATCAAGGAATGGAATGCTGTCCTGCCAACCTACAAATTCTTTTGTAAGGGTCATTCGATCTACAGTAAATTCTGATCGATTGTCCCAATAAACAAAGATTGTATCTCCATCTAGTGATTGATCGAGTGTCATATGTGGAATGTCAGGAGGTCCTGGTGCTTCATAATGTTTGAAGGTATCCGGTAGAACAACTGTAGTAAGAGTTTGAGCTTCACCATATAATACTTTTGACCATATAGCTGTTCTCTTCAGCTCTTCAACATCGTCTCCTGGGAAAACGGCAATAACGATTTTCATGGTTTCACCGGGAAGGAGGTTCCAGCTTGAATCCGTTGGTGCATCAAATCCCTGCATATCACCATAGAAGGCAAAGAGGTATCTTGTATCGCATGGATCATTTAATTGAGCGCCAGGATCTTCACGGAGCGATGTGTATTTTGTGCTGAATGAGTCTTTATTATGTGTCATCAGCCAGTATTTTTCGTTTCTATCCGCATTCGAAACATTATGACTTGGACCATCCCCAACGTCCCATGTCCAGCAAGCGAAGTCTAATTGTTCAGGATCAGGAGTACACACACGAGAACCTACGTAACCTGTGGTGAGACCTCCATCCTGATCAGCATCGTATGTATAGGCAAACTCAAAGCCTTCTCCAGGAACATAGCTACTTATATCGTCACCAGCTCGAGCCTGAGCCCCCCATGATTGAGGACCAACATCACAGTCCATGTACACTGCCATAGCACAGTCGAAGAGTGTATCGACAGTATTCATGTTGGTTATATCGAATTCGACATAAACCAGATTTTTAATATATTCATAACTCCACTGAAAACTTACCTGGCGGACACGGATATTATTAGGAATATGTTCTTGAGCATAGGATTGTGCTTCCTGTACTCGTTCGCCGGGTGTTCCAAAGGGACTATAGTCATAATAGTAGCCAAGGAAGTCCTGTTCTGAGATAGGATAGCCATCTTCATCACGAAGCAGATCTCCATCATCGTCCTGTATTTGAGCAAAGTTATAGATGCTATCCGGGTCTACATATCCCAGTTCAAGGAAACCGAGAGGGAACCAGATGTCGATGTTTGCGAGGATCTCGTCCGGTAAACACTGTGTTCTATCTACTACACCTCTGAATTCATTCATGCCTGATTCAAAAGTGTTGAATTGTGAGGGAACGGTACTACGATAGGGAAATGCAAATCCAGCTGGATCTTCATCGATTTTGCCATCTCCATCATCATCCACACCAGTTTGCTGGTCACGGATCGATGATTCAATAACACCATCTTTCAGGTTGTAGATATCGTACTTAGGTCCAAGAACATTTTCTTCTAACGGATTATACGCTGGAAGGAATTCGTAATAATCATCATCACCATCAAAACCAACAGTAACGAGTGTATCAATAACCCTTCCATAGCCCATATTAACTGTCCCGGTTGTCTCTTGGTTCGCATCTTGCCAATACAACATTTGTCCGAAGTCATTTCTTCGTTGTTTGCATGCACCGAACCAAAGAGCTCCTTGGTATAGATAATCGATACCGGATCCACCAGGATATTCCAGGGAGGGCCATTGGGGAACTACATCATCTCCAGAGCCAAAGAAACCATAGTTACTCACTCGCAACCATATGTTTCCAACATCATGATAGTGAAAGATATCAAGTCTTCTATTTGCGCCGGAGCCACCATTAACCGATCGAGCCCAAACTACAGAGCTTGAGAGGATCAGCATGAGGAGCACTACCAGAAAAACAGGCAGGAAACCAATTTTTGAGCGCATATTACCTCCTACTTTCTTCTTTAAAATTCTATTTTTCATATGTACTACTTTATAACTGGAATGTTATCGGAAAGGTAACCCAGACTGCAACAGGTTTTCCTTGATTTTTTGCAGGTATGAATTTCCATTGTTTGACTGCTTCAATTGCTGCTTCGTCGAGACCACCAGGACCAGACTGAAGACTTTTAACAATCTCAACAGCACCAACCGAACCATCTTCAAAGACTTCTGCACGAAGTGTTACAGAACCTTCGATGCCGGCATTTTTAGCAAAATCGGGATATTCGGGTTCAACCTTTTTCATCGGAATTGGCTCTTCTTCATGAACAACAAATTTCGGTGTTGTACCTTCACGAGATACGGGAGGGGGTTTTGTGAGATCAAGAGTGGTCGGACCGATAGTCTCGATTTCTTCAACCTCATCTTCATCTCCCATATCACTCTCTTCAATAGTGAGAGGTATGATAGGTTTTACTTCTTCCGGAGGTTTGAACTTCTGCCGTACTTCGGGTGGGATCTCAATGGTTTGGATTTCTTTTGCCTTATGCTGATAAGGTTTCACTTCGATCTTGGGGAAGACCATGAAAGTGAAGAGCAGCAAAAGAAGTGCGAGTGATAATGATTTCTCATAAAAAGAACTCGCAACGTCTTTCCAATCATTTTGAGTATTAACAGATTTATTTTGCATAATATAAAACCTTTAGTAATTTATAGTGCATTACCTAAATTTCCGGGCTTCAAAGGAGACCCTTAGAGCATTTGCTTTCTTAAGCTCGTTCATCACATCTACCATGATGCCGTATTCAGTATCCTTATCAGTTCTAAAGCTAGTTATCATTGCAGGATTTTCTGCAACTTTTGCCTGCATAACATACTGTATCTGGTCAACTGGAGTAGCAAAATCATCGATAGAGATAAGGCCTGAACGGCTGACATAAATAGTTGCAGCGTTGCGTCTGTTGATCTTCTGAATGGCTTGAGCGCGGGGAAGGTCTACCTTCAACCCTTTTTCTTTCACGAAGGTTGTTGAAACCATAAAGAATATCAGCAGTAAGAAAGCAATATCGGACATTGAAGCATTTGGGATCTCAGAATCGATTTTTGTTTTTCTTACTATTTTTGCCATAGAACCTCTTATCGGGTAGATAGTGATACGGTTTGAGCACCGGCAGCGAGTAATCTATCAAGAGCACGAACCATCATTTCGTACCGTGCCTGACGATCTGCTTCCAGCACAAAGACCATTTTCGGATTTTCCACGATTACATCAGCGACGATCTGCTCAAGTTCAGCAGGTGTGACAATTTTGTCATCAACAGCGATATCACCTCTTCTATTAACTTTGATCTTTGTGAGGTTTTCCTGCTTGATCTTGACCTTTTGACCGCCTGATTCGGAGTGAGGTGGAAGCACTAAACCGAGCCCTTCTTTCACATCGAACTTTGTTGTAACAAGGAAGAATACGAGCAAAAGAAATGCCACGTCAGCCATCGACGATGTCGGAATCTTAGGATTGAGACGCGGTTTTTTTGCTTTTATAATATTCATGCTAAATCAATTCCTTACATTGCTATTTGACTTCTAATAATGCTTCCGTCAATTTCTCAGAGCCAGTCTGCATGTCGATGATCAATCCATCAATAACAGATACAAAGAAATTGTTGAATAACTGGATAGGTATAGCGACTGCCAAACCTGATGCTGTTGTGATCAAAGCTACTGAAATACCGCTTGCTACAATTGTTGGTTCAACTTCACCAGCAGCAGCGATTGCTTCGAAAGCCTGGATCATACCAACAACCGTTCCAAGGAATCCAAGCATAGGAGCAAGGTTAATGGTCGTTGCCAAAGCAATAAGTCCTTTTTCAAGGAATGACATTTCAAGAATTGCAGCATGTTCAACAGCTTTTTCAACTTCTTCTGAACCTTTATCTGCTTTGAGCAGTCCAGCATGTAGAACGCTGGCAACAGGTCCACGGGTCTTCGCACACAGTGCTATTGCATCATCGAATTTCTTTTCTTTAACTAATGGGAGAAGCTTCTCTAAGAAATCGTGAACAGATATTTTTGCGTAACGAAGGGAAATAATTTTCCAGATGGAAGTTGCTAATGCCCAGATAACGAGAATGAGCATCGGGTACATGACCCATCCACCTTTGATGAAAAGATCAACTAAGCCGCTACCGACAATTTTACGTGCGAAGGCTTCAATGCCTCCAGTTTGGACTGTTTCTTCAACGACAACAACTTCTTCTTCAGTAATTGCTGTTGTGTCTTCAACTGTCATTTCATCCTGCGCACAAAGGTTGCCGACAAACATGCCAGTTATCAATAATGCCAAGAGTAGAATTCTGAATTTCTTATTGGTATACACTTGTATATCCTCCTAAATTTTTACCATTCAAATCTTACACCAAGGGAAATCCTGCGACCTATTGAATAGATATTGGGATTGGAAAGTCCTTCAAGATAAATGGCAGCGCCTGTAACGTCTTCACCATCTTCTCGTTCGATCTTGCCGTCATGATTTAAATCATAGGTGTCCCAATAGGTAAGGGTGCCTTTATCAGGTGTTTCACCGGTTTTTGTATCAACGTAGTTAATATTAAGGGTATTAAATAAATTTGAAATATTGCAGAAGATAGTGAATTTAGTATCACCAAAAAGGTTGAATGCTTTACTCACTCTCAGGTCTGCACTATTTGTCCAAGGAAGTCTATCGGAATTTGTTTCAAGTTGGACATTACTATCAGGATCAGGTGTTAAAGGAGTATAGGGAGCACCTGATTGAATTCTCCAGAGCAAGCTTGTATAGAATTTATCAGGCATCTTGATACCAAAGAGATAGAACTCTTCGTCTTCGGGAATTCTGAAATCAAAATTCAGTGAAGCATTATGTCTGATGTCCCAATCAAGAGGAAATTCTCTCAGGTTGTCTCTTGCTTCAACGGCACCGGAGTTACGTCCGTTTGCCCAGGAATATGTGTATCCAAGTGTGAAGCCCCAGAAATTACTAAAACGTTTTTTCAGGGTAAGTTCTACACCACGTGCACTGCCATAGTCCTGCGAAATATAAAGCCAGTATTGTCTGCCGGCTTGTGCAATACTATCCGGAAGGAGAGAGTAGTCATTATCAAGAATACTAACAAGATTATAGATATTCTTGTAGAAAATAGTCACATCAAGAAGGTAATCTTCACCCATCTGATGCTCGACACCAACCTCATATGTGATAGTTGTTTCGGGCTTCAGGTTAGGATTACCAACTTGAGCTCCCACCTCTCCTGCGCGCTCTGTTGAGCTGGTGAACACATACTGCATTGGAGGAAGCTGACTTTGGTAGTTATATGCAAAGTGAAGCACATCTTTATCAGTAATAGGATGTGATACACCTAAACGGGGACTAACCATGATTTGGAATTTTTTAACATCTTCAGTTCTGGTCTCAAATCCACCGCTGCCATCGTCTACAATGTATGTAACCTTGTCCCATTCTGCATCAATATATTTACCAGTTGTATCACTTTTAATCTGGTATTTGTTTCCAAGATACCAGAAGTCGAAACGCATACCGGCATTAACGATCATACCTTCCCACTCCATCTTATCTTGGAGATAGTATGCGCCCTGCCAGGGAAAGGCTTTATAGCCGTCAATATTTCCGCCAGCAAACTTGATTGCGTCGATAAAATCATTCTTCCAGTAAATATCTTCGCCATATGCAACCATATTTAGTTGATCATAGGGAGTAACATTTGTATCAACTTTTGTTACTGTTTTTAGATAATTAGGAAGTCTTGTAACGTCATCAATGTCCCAGGGATTATTAAGACGGTCTTTATAAATTTCGTTGAATTTGATCTCAATACCGGTTTTAGCTTGATGTATTTCGTTTATCTGGTAAGTGAAATCACTTCTCAAAGAATAGGTGATTGTCTGGTCTTTCCAGAAATTCCCCGCGTGTGTTCCCGGATTTGTGAACAGCGGCACTGGTTGTTCATCATTAAACTGGTCGTAATATTCTAAAATCTGATCTTCCTGCTGCCCGGGAATATGAACGCCAAAGTTATTGGAAGTCGGATCTTCAGTCCATGTCGGATTGTTCCAATCAACATTTTGAGCGGTGAAATACCAACCTCTATCAACACCGGAATTCAAATCAATATTTGTCTCGAACCTGCTTGCGCGGACAGTATAGAACATTTTTGGAGATATCGTTTGATCCCAGGTGAGTGCAAGTTGATTATGTTCTGTTGTCCAGTGGTTCATATAGCGAAGAGACAATCGGTTAAGATAATTGAAAGGAAGATTTGTTTCCCTATCACCTCTAACTGCTGCTGTAAGTTTGACAGTTGGACTAACCTGGAACTTTGTTTTAAAGTTAGCTTGATAGCTGTTAACATACCTGTCACCTACATCAAACAACCAAATTTTATCTCTTCCTTCTGTGATTGAATTGATCTCGTTAAAATAATATAATGAATCACCGAATCCGAAATAAGAAAGTTGCCCAAGAGGATTAGACAGAGGGTTGGTTTCTTCAAGAGCATAGTAATCTTTGTACCTTCCGTCTGTCCATGCACCAGTAGTGTTGAGATAGAATGTGAACTTATCTCTTTGATGTTGAGAGCCGGAAGGAATGATCGGCCCACCAAATGCAAATTTGACCTGGTCTTCATTGCTTCCTTCATCAAAGATGTGGTCGGAACTCATTTCGAGCTTTCCTGAATATTCAGGACCACCTGATTTTGTCACAAGGTTAATAATGGCTGATTGTGCGTTACCGAACTCAGCAGTAAAACCACCTGTCTGAACGGACATGTCTCCAACAGCGTCCATATCGAGCTGCATGCCAAATCCGTTATCAACCGGATTGGAAACCGACATACCGTCAACAGTGTACACAACCTCATTAGCACGACCTCCTCTAATGTGAAGATTTTCTCCAGAACCTACAGCACCAGCAGTAACAGCAACGATCTCTTGAATTGATTGAACCGGCATTTGTTCGATATCTTCGGAACTAATGATTTTTTCCGAACCTGTAATATCTCTCTCAACAAGCTTCTGTTCTGCTCTAACAGTGATACCTTCAATTTGTGTATCAGTGCTTTTGAGTTCGAAGTTTAAGGTTGTGGTCAAGTCAAGATTGATCTTTACATCTGTAATGGTGACTGCTTGATAACCCATTCTGAAAGCTTTGACTTCATAGGTGCCAGGAGGAATGTTAATTACCATATAACGACCTTTGTCGTCTGTGGTTGCACCTATTTGTTTCTCAATAATGATTACATTGGCGCCGATAACGGGCTCTCCAGAATCAATATCAGTAACCCGGCCAGCAAGTTTACCTGTCGTACCTGCATGGAGTACGGCTACTAGAAGAAAAAGCACAACGAATGTAAAAGCGAATAAGTACCTTTTCATAGCTTCTCCCTTCATGAAAAAATTGGTCTTAGGTACTAAGACACGGAACTAATTTCAAGTGCGCTAAAACATATGTCAACTTTTTTGTACATCAATAAAACATTACTTTTCATCGAAGTTATACTTATTTTTGAAACCTTCATACAATTGTTTCTCATATGATGTTAACTCATCGTTTTCTGAGAAAGTAATTCCAAGAATATTTTGGAAATTTTTCTTTAAGACATTTGCAAAATTATTAAATGTCACAGGATTCTCGAGAAGTGAATTCACTGCAACGGTTTTTTTTGATAAGAGTTTCTTTATTGTTTCTTTTTCTTTTATGCTTTTCGTAGGTAATAGCTCTGCCATCAATTCCTGATTATGATTGAAAAGAATTGATCCGTGCTGAAGAAGGGCATTGCCTTTTCGTATCTGAGCGCTACCTATTAGTTTTTTTCCATTATAGTTTATCTCATACTTTGAAGCGCTTGTGAAACAGGGATTGATCCAAATCTTCTGCTCTCTTTCGGATGGCATGCTGTCATACATAACAGCATCGATTCCAATCTCATGAAGAGATGAGAGTAACACTCTTCCTATTTTTTGGTAGGATTCAAGTATGGAACCGGAAAGAACTCCGTCAGTTCTGGATATAACTGCGTAGGTTACTTCATCATAATGAAGAACTGCTCTTCCGCCGGTTGGACGTCGAACAAGTCCAAATCCATATTCTTTTACTTTTTCAATACAAATGTGCTCGTGGATCTTCTGATGATATCCGAAAGAAACGGTGGGGGGATGCCAATCATAAACTCGTACTGCAGGAGGGTAATTTCTATTAATGACACCAAATAAAAGTGCTTCATCCATTGCCATATTCTCATAAGGTTTGAGTTTTCCGGAATTGATGAAGCGCCAGGTTTCTGCCATTATTGAAGTACTACTTTTTTCTTCCCTTTTTCAATTGAACCGATGATTATCGCATCAGTTTCCTCAATAATAATGTCAGCATGTTCTTCATCGACGATTGCAATCATTCCGATACCCATATTGAATGCTCGATACATCTCATCAATATGTACATTTCCCCCTTTTTGGAGCATCTCGAATAGTGGCGGTATTTCCCAAGAGTCCTTTTGTACAACAGCAGAGAAACCACCTGGAATTATCCGTTTCAGATTACCGGGTATTCCTCCACCTGTAATATGTGCAAGTCCCTTGATTATTTTATTTTCTATATACGGTTTTAAGATAGGGTAGTAGGATTTATGAACAGCAAGAAGTACTTCGGCAATTGTAGAATGTAAGTCTTCAATGAACGAACCCGGTTTTAATTGCATTATGTCAAAAACAATTTTACGAGCGAGGGTATAGCCATTTGTATGAAGTCCGGTTGAAGGAAATCCGAGAAGAATATCACTATCTGAAATAGTCTTACCTGAGATGACTTTATCCTCATTAACACAACCGATAATCGTTCCAACAAGATCAAAATCATCATCGCTATACAGAGACGGCATCTCGGCGAGCTCTCCACCGATAAGTGCACAGTCATTCTCTTTGCATGCTTGAGTGAGTCCTTTGACAATTTCTTGAATATGCCTAGGCAGTACTTTCCCGATGCCGATATAATCCAAAAAGAAAAGCGGATACGCACCCTGGGTAAGGATATCATTTACACAATGATTAACGATATCCTGCCCAAGAGTATCCCATTTTTGAAGCATGTTTGCAATGTGTACTTTTGTACCAACGCTGTCTGTGCTCGAAACGAGTATTGGTTTTGTCCATCTTGAGAGATCGAGTTTGAAAAGTGCCCCGAATGAGCCAATGTCAGTTACAACATCTTTTGAGAAAGTATTTTTTGCAAGCGGTTTTATAAGATCGACAGCTTTTTCTCCTGCCTTAATGTCTACACCTGCTTTTTTGTAATCGATCGAGTCTTTCATTATTCGAACTGTGTATATTTTTTTAGTTTATTAAAACGCGAAATAATTTTGTCTTTCGAGAGCTTTGTAAGTGCGTCTAGGCTAAAGCCCTCAACATTATAAGCCGATGTAATGGTGCCCATGATCGCTGCCTGCCTAAGCGTTGACTCATTAAGTGTTTTACAATAAGCAAGATGACCCATGAAACCTCCGGAGAAACAGTCACCTGCACCTGTTGTATCCATAACCTTTTTCAGAGGATAGCCTGGAGCAAAAAAGTAGAAATCCTTTTTTACGATCATAACACCGTGCTCACCCTTTTTGACGACAACCGTCTTTGGGCCATATGTCAGAATTTTCTGGGACGCATCATACAAATAGTGTTCCAGGGTTAATAATCTAATTTCTTCATCATTAATAAAAAGTATATCAATATGCTGTAACATCTCCATGAGTGCATCGAGTTTTTTGATGATCCAGTAATTCATTGTATCTGCGGCAATGATCTTAGGCTCTTTCATTTGTGTGATCACTTTGAGTTGTATTTCAGGATCAATATTGCCAAGTAGAATAAATGGAGAGGTTTGTAGTTCTTCAGGAATCGTTGGATCAAAAGATGCAAAAACATTGAGATGAGTTTCAAGTGTGATTGCCTGGTTGAGATTGGTGTAGCGTCCCCTCCAGCGGAAGGTTTGACCATCCGCAAACTGAAGTGCGGCAGTATTGACCCCATGTTTTTTTAAAAGCGTAATATATTCTTCCGGAAAATCCTTACCAACTATGCCGACGATTGCCACATTATCATACAAAAAGCTGGCTGAAACAGAGGCATATATCGCAGAACCTCCAAGTACATCACGGACCTTCCCGTGATGATTTTCTATAGTATCTAATCCGATGGAGCCGACAACAAGCAGACTCATTATTCGACCACCTCTTCTTCAATGATAACCGTCGCAGGTTTGTCGTTTTCATGAAGAATGTAATTCCAGAATTTTGAAACACCACCTGTAGAAAAAAACCGTATAAGAATAATGAGAATAATAAGAAGGAGAATGCGTATGATCAATTTCCAGACAGAAGTAAGGTCTTTATTTCGATATGTTCTTCGCTTCTTCCATTCGTCGGTAAAAAATGACATGTTATAAAATGCGATTCAATCCATCAGCAAAACGCTGCAAACCAGCTTCGATGTTCTCCATTGAATTTGCATAGGAAAAGCGAACATAATTATTTGCCCCGAAAGCAGAGCCGGGAACGATTGCGACCAGATTATTTTTAAGAATATATGTGCATAGGTCTGCAGATGATGTGATATTTTTCGAGTTGTTTTGAAGATAAAACGATATGTCCGGCATAGCATAAAAAGCGCCTTTTGGAAGTGTGCATTTAATATTAGGAATCGAATTCAGTCCTTCAACAAGGAAATTTCTGCGCTTTTCAAACTGCTGGCGCATCCGTTCGATACTTCCGTCATCCTCCCGCAATGCAACCACTGCAGCTTTCTGTGTCATTGAGTTCACGTTTGATGTGGTATGACTTTGTATGCGGCTTGCATATTTAATAACTTCAAGAGGACCTGCAGCATATCCAAGACGCCATCCGGTCATTGCGTATGCCTTTGATACACCATTAATGACAATGGTCTTTTCTTTTACCTCAGGAGAAAGGGATGCGATCGATACATGCTTTTCACCATCATAAATGAGTTTCTCATAAATCTCATCAGAAATAATAAAAATATCATTTTTTGCACATACTTCAGCAATTCCCAGTAAATCTTCTTCTGAATAAACACTTCCTGTAGGATTGTTTGGAGAATTAAGAATAAGTGCTTTCGGATTGCTTAATGAATTCAGTGCTTCTTCAAGTTGCTTCGCTGTGATCTTGAAATTTGTACTCATATTAGTGAGAAGAAGGATCGGGTGTCCATCTACCATTTCGACCTGCGATGTGTAGCTTACCCAATAAGGTGAAGGGATGACCACTTCGTCACGAGGATCGCAGATTGCAAGCAGAATATGAATGATAGATGCTTTCGCACCGGGAGATACAAGGATTTGATCAGCGCTGTAATCAAGACCGTTATCCACGCGTAGTTTTTCGACGATTGCATTTCTCAGCTCAGGAATTCCTGCAGCAGCTGTATAACGGGTGAAATTATCATCCAAAGCCTGCTTCGCAGCTTCTTTGATATAATCGGGTGTGTTGAAATCGGGTTCACCAACACCAAAATTGATTACATCTTTGCCTTCGGCTTTCATCTGTTTTGCAAGCGCAGAAACAGTAAGTGTCGGGGACGGCTTTATTGCACGGGCTCGATGGGAAAGGAATGTGCTCATTTAAACTCCATAAATTATAATTCATATACGATCTTCGAAAGATCAGCAGTTTTTACAAAGGTCGAATGTATTAAACGAAGAAGCGCCATGCGGTTTTCACGCAATTTTTCATCTTCGACCATCACCATTACATTATCAAAAAAATTATCTATAGAAACTTTGAGTCCGAGAAGATCATTAAAACATTCGACGTAATCCCTATCTTCAAGATGAGTTTTATATGATGGGATTATCTCGAGTAGTTTCTGGTAGAGCTTGGATTCTTCTTTTTCTTGCAAAAGCGCTTCTTGAAGTTTTACTTCCTTTTTTGAACTTTCCAGAATATTGGAAGCTCTTTTAAAGCCGACTATGAAATCCTTGAAATCATCATGGGTTTTGAATTGTTGTAGGCACTGAGCTCTGATGAGTGTATCCGGGATATCTGAAAAACCAGCTTCTAGCACTGCATTTATGACATCATAATCGATACCCTTGTTTTCGATGTACATACGAATCCTCTGAATGAAGAATTCGACGACAGCATCACGAAGCTCAGGATCGGCTTCCTTGAATGCTGCAATGCTTTGATCGATACATTCTACAAGATCGAGGGAAATATTGTTTGCAGCAAGAATGCTAACTATTCCGTTTCCTGCTCTCCTGATACCGAGCGGATCGCTTGTGCCGGTTGGTTGAAGTCCGATCGAAAAACATCCTGTGACAGTATCCATCTTATCCACGAGGGAGAGAGCTGTACCAGTTTGTGTTTCGGGAAGAACATCATTTTTAAAACGTGGAAGATATTGCTCAAAAATTGCCTGTGCTACTTCAGGATCTTCTCCATCATTGAGTGCATATTGCCAGCCCATGTAGCCCTGAAGTTTTGTGTATTCCTTTTCACCAAGAATGAGTGTTGTCAGGTCGGATTTGCATAGAAGAACAGCGCGTGAAATTTTATTCTCATCATAGGAAAGTGATTGTGCAACCCAGCTGCCGAGTGATTTCATCCTCGTTATTTTGTCATAAAGTGTACCGAGATTATTGATGAACGTGACCTTTTTCAGTTCTGGAACTCTGGCTTCAAGGGATGTTTCCCTGTCCGTATCGAAATAGAATTTTGCATCACTGAGACGCGCATTGATAACGCGTTCATTACCATAAAGCACTTTATCGATTGTAGCCGGATTGCTGTTTCCGATGCCGATAAAGAAGGGTATAAGTTCGCCTTGTTTATTTTTTACGGAGAATGATTTTTGTGTTTCTGAAAGGGTTGTTGTCAGCACTTTCGGAGGTAATTCGAGGAATGAAGGATTAAAGCTGCCAATGATAGGCGAGGGATATTCAACCAAATCTGTGACAGTTTCGAGGAGTTCCTCATCGTCGACTGGATATCCTCCTGCTTTTTCTGCTGCAGCATTTATTTCTTCACGGATCTTTGATTTTCGCTCATTCCTGTCTGCGATAACGAAATGTTCATTTAATAAAGAAATATAATTACTTATATTATTAATATAAATATTATTTTGCAATATCTGAAATCTATTTCCATATGTGAGATTATTACTTTTTATGCCGTCTACTTCAAATGGAAGAATATTATCATTATATAATGCCAGAAGCCATCGGATCGGACGGGCAAAAAAAAGAGCACTGTTACCCCAATGCATCTTCTTCGGGAAAGGAATGTTGGGGATGACATCGATTGAGATTGTTTGGAGAATTTCTTCTGTAGACTTTCCTTTGAAATGTTTCGTTGCGCTAAGGTACGCGCCCTTTGAAAGTTCTTTGATGATTACATCCTTTTCATCGAGTCCCTGTTTTTTCATAAAACCAAGCCCGACTTTGTTCAGATTCCCTTTATCATCATATGCAATTCGTTTTGGAGGACCGATTATTTCTTCAGATGAATCTGCTTGACCGGGTGGAAGTCCCGTAATAATAAGACACAATCTTCGTGGTGTGGAAAAATGTTTTATCTCTGAAAATTCAAGCTGTGCTTCTTTTAGTTTTTTTGAAAAATATTCCTGAAGATAGGTTGCTGCAGGACGTATGTAAGAAGCAGGAATTTCTTCTGTTCCAATTTCATAGAGATAGGTATTATTTTTCATATTGAGGGGGAAATTTCCGTACTATGGAAACTGTGTCAAGATTTTGGGTGACGAGTTACCGTAAGATCTATTCCCTCTCCAGCCAAAACGTAGCAGGACCGAAATTGAGCAGATCGATTTGCATGAGCGCACCGAATTTACCAAGTTTTGTTGGAACGCCTAATTCATTAAGACACTTTCCAAAATATTCGTATAGTGCTTCGGCTTTATCGGGAGAAGCCGGTTCAGAAAAACTTGGACGGTTTCCTTTATTCATATCTGCATACAGTGTAAACTGTGAAATAAGGAGAATCTCTCCTCCAATATCCTTGACACTGAGGTTCATCTTTCCCTCGTCATCCTCAAATATGCGCAAATTGATTGCTTTTTTTGCAAGGTATTCCACCTGTTCTTTCGTGTCTTTATGCCCGATTCCCAGGAAGATAAGAAGCCCTGTTCCAATTTCGGAAACAAGTTTGTTATCAACCGATACTGATGAACGTTTCACGCGCTGAACAAGAAGCCGCATGATACCTCCAAAAAATTGATATATGAATAGGAGATGTACACTCGTTATTGTCAACAATCATCAATTTCTTGACGATAAAATCCATGCCGTACATATACGAACTTCATATGAATAAGAGCAGAAGTATGATAACTGATAGGAACAAAATATTGACCGTAAGGGATTTGGGTATACATTTTGGCAATCAAAAGAGGAAAACTGCCTATATACTTTGATACTATCGTGATGTTGCTTGTATCGAGCACAAAACTGTTTCGCGGAAAAGTCCGTTCATTATAAAAAAATAATATGTAGATAGTAATAAGTTTAGGTATGAAAAATAAGTCAGTTTTTCCCATCATTTTCCTGTTTCTTATTGGAATAGGTTACACCTTGCTGCAATACAATGCAATACAGGCGGAGACTGTTATACATGAAGGGAAAGAAACCTCACATGAAGTAACAGAGAAGGTGACGGACAGCGCTGGCGAAGTACACGAAGATACACTGCTGATAGCAACAGACACACTTTTCATTGAAACACCCGAACTCGGAATTACAGATACAATTAGTCAAACAGATACACTGAACTTGACCGAACAGCATGAAAAGCAGCAGGATTCAGTTCGGGTAAAGGAGAAAAAGAAAAAATACATCCAACGAACCTCATCATTCCCGATTCTATTTAACTATCCATTCTCAATGCCGCTTATGGCTAAAAAAGATTCAGCTGAAGTCATGAACTATCTTCTGAAAGAGGTATTTCCCAGAAAGAAGTTCAGTAGGTATTTTGACAGCTATTCTCTCTATGCACAGTCGGATGATATCGATATACGAAAAAAGAGGGTGTTAGTAAGCAGTACGTTTGGTGATGCACGAATACATGCTCCCTTTGCAGTTGGACTTCCCGGTTATATGAACGCCCGTTTTCGGGAAAAATTCTATAATATGATGATCGTTGACATAGACGAAGCAGAACAACTCCGCCTCCAGGATCGGGAGTCACAGGGTATCATTCCGGACATTGAATTTCCTAAGATCAAGATGCCCAAAGCTATGCAGCGTTTCTTTGGGGATAATATCGGACGCCTGAAAGTGACCGGTTCTCAAAAGATCACGATTGGTGGCTCTTCGACTATCCGAAAACCTGAAGTGGTTACCGAAGGAACGAAAAAGGGGTTTTTTCCTGACCTGAAAATGGAGCAGAAACTCAATCTCGGCATAAGCGGTACTATAGGAAAGAAGATCAAAGTCGAAGTAAAACAAACCTCAGATGAATCAATTTTTGAAAAGAATAAGATCAGCATCAAATATGTTGGTGATGAAGACGACCCGATAAAACTTATCGAGTTGGGTGATACGAGGCTGTCTTTGTCCGGTTCCCAGTTCTTAAGCTACTCTGCTTCCTCCGAGGACCTTTTTGGTATAAAGGGTGAATTTGAGTTCGGTAAACTACGACTCACCACCATTGTCAGTCAGCAGGAAGGTCAGCAGGCATCTGCATCTGCCACAGGCAACGCAGTCGAGCAGGAAACAGATTACCTGGATAAAAGCTTTGTTCGGAATAAATATTTTCTGTTTAACCAACCCGATAGCTTGTTTCTAGATGCTCAGGGTCATTTTGTTAACCCAGACACACTTCCTATGACAGAGTGGTACTATATAGCAGATAAAATGCCCAAACAGGGAACAGTACAAGTATTTATTGATGATGGGAATTTTGATCCGGCAATCGATGTTACTGGATATGACCAGCATGGTAATGAATATAAGTTCAGACAACTTACAGATCCGATCAAAGAATTCTTTATCGATTATGAAAATGCTCCCTATATGATACAATTTGGGGTAGGTATTTCGGACAATTATGCGATTGGTGTAATCTATGAAGAGGTTAGCGGTAAAAAGTGGGGAGAATACATAGATGGCGTTCCACATGTAAAAATGATTAAAAAGAGTTATCTGGTTCCAAGTTCAGAACTTCCGGATGCAAAATGGAATTATCAGGTGAAGAACATTTATAGCCTTGGTGGAACTAATATAGATCCACAGGATTTTGACGTTAAGATATTTTACGAAGATCCAGACAATAATGGAAATGAGACTTTCGAAATTACTATTAATAATGTTCAGCATAAGCTCATCGATATTCTTGATTTAGATACGAACGGTGATGGCAAGGTAAATGGTAGTGATGAAACAATCGATCTTGAAAAAGGGATCGCTCAATTCCGTATGTGGGAACCATTCCAACCCTATTGGTTTTCTGATTATAGCTCAACGTTAGGAAATCCTATGGTCTACAATGAAAGAAATCCGGACATTACAGACTATAATCCTTTCTATGTTCGCGTAAAATCAAATACTGTAGGAAGTACCATAAACCTGGGACATATCAATATCATTGAAGGCAGTGAAAAGGTCTATGTTGATGGTGAACTTATGAAAAAGGGAGTTGACTATGACATCGACTATTTTTCTGGTACGGTTCGCCTTAAAGGAGATGCCGCGAGTGACCCGAATGCAGTAGTTAAGGTTGATTTTGAATACAAACCATTCTTTAATATTGATAAAAAGAGCATGTTCGGTGTTCGAGCGGACTATGAGTTCAACGATAATGCAAAGATCGGTGCAACTTTTATGTATGAGGGTGGTTCGACAGGCAATAAACACGTAAAAGTAGGAGGAGAACCAACAAAAGCATTTGTGGGGGATATTGACGGTTCTATACGAGCGGAGTTGCCGTTTGTCACTGACCTGGTCGATATGATACCGCTTGTACGAACAAAAGAAACGTCGACCGTGAATCTTTCCGGTGAAGTTGCCATGAACATTCCAGATCCCAATGCTACTGATAAAGGGGAAGCATATATCGATGACATGGAAGCGATCAATGAGATATTCTCAATAGGGCTCAGCAGAACTGAATATGATTTTGCGAGCTGGCCTCTCATTATTGATTCATTAATGATTGATTCACTTATAACAAGAGGTGACTTTAGCTGGTATAATCCTCATAATGTATATCAGAAAAAGGATATCTATCCTGATCTTCCTGAACAAGAGGGCAGAGAATATGTTTCAGTCTTGGAATGCAAACTTGACCCTCTATCATCACTTCCGAATTGGGGTGGTATTATGAAAAGCTTTGGCAGGACAGCAGAGGATGTTGAGAAGAAAAAATATCTTGAACTGACGTATAAAGCAAAGGATGCTGATCAGGGTGACACACTTTTTATAAATCTTGGCACGATGAGCGAGGATTATTATCCGATAACACACCCAAACAATGTTTTGAACTATGAAGATTTAAACCAGGATGGAGTACTCGATGCTGGTGAAGATGTCGGGCTCGATAATGTTCAGGGAACAGATCCGGTACCTCCCAAAAGCCATGAATTTGATGGAATTGAGGGTATTGATGATGGAAATGATGATTATAATTATTCTGCAGGTTCAACAGATTATAGCGGCATTAACGGAGCAGAAGTAAATGGGCGTCTGGATACTGAGGATTTGAACAAAAACTATGTGCTTGATACGAGAAATAACTATTTCCAGTATGCGATTGATCTTAAGAACGTCGATCCTGAAGTAATTATTTCCGAATATAATGACTGGATGTTCATTCGAATCCCATTACAGGACACTCTTTATTTTAAACCCCTTGGACAGGGTGGGGTTGCCTGGGATTATATTCAAAGTGTCCGTCTATGGATGAAGACCGAGACTTCTGATGATAAAATTATAGATATCGAGACTTTTGAACTTGTCGGAAATAAATGGGTAGCGTCCACGATCATGGATACCACACTTCATAAACCATCGAACCTGCAACCAGATGAAGTTTTTGAAGTAGCCACTGAAAATAACCTGAACAATCCAGATTACACACCACCTCCGGGATCGTTAATAGACGATGACGATAAAGAAAAAGAGATCGAGCAGTCACTGGTTTTGAACATTCAGAACCTCGAACCGGACAGGTACGTATATGCTAAAGAGACCTTCTCAGAAAAACTCGATCTACTCAATTACAGCAAAGTAAAGTTATGGGTCTATGCGCAGCATGCAACAGGACCTCCTCCAAATGCTTCAAACACTGAGACAATTGTTTTCCGGCTTGGAGCAGACACTTCGAACTATTATGAATATCGCCAACCAGTGCAGGTTTATGATGACATCGATACGAAGATGTTGGAAAGCAGGTGGCAGGGCATAACGATAGATTTTACAGAATTTACAAACCTCAAGAGAAGTGATGTACCGGACACAACATCCCGTCTCAGGATCGTAGGTAATCCATCCCTTGGATATGTCAAACAGGTTGTTGTGGGACTTGTCAGACCGGACTCAATGCAAACATCATTCAGCGGAAGAATATTCTTCGATGATATCAGAGTGAGTGATGCATATGGGGAAGTCGGCATGGCAGCACGGCTAACACTGGATACAAAATTTGCCGATTTTGCTGATTTGCAGCTTAGTTTTGAGCGTAAAACACCAAACTTCTACTCCCTTGGAGCAACCGGTGGAAGTAACCAGGACAGCTATTCGTATTCACTCAGAAATAATCTCTACCTTCATAAGTTCCTGCCTGGCGATTGGGGATTCAACATTCCACTGAAATTTGATTACACCTATGGAGAAAGCAAACCTCGCTTTAAACCAAACTCAGATGTTAAACTAACAACATCAGAGGAAAAGAATGAATATAAAACTCTTTCTGAAACAAGAAATGCATCTCTCTCATTAAGAAAATCCAAGAAATCAACGAACTTCTTTTCCAAACTCCTTTTAGATAATACGTTCATCAAAGCTACAGTTCAGCAAAGTAAAACGCTCTCACCCACAAAACGGGATACGACCCTGAAATATACCGGGACATTTGATTATACATTAAATATTGGAAAAAAACTCCTTACACTCAAGATCTTTGAAAAATTTAACTTTTACTTCGTTCCCCAAAAAATAATTTTAAATACAAATTATACATACTCAAAATTTAATTCATGGTCAAAGCAGGTTCAGGATACGGTCTTTATTAATGATAAAAAAGCACCGGTTCATACACTTAATCCGAAATTGACAGTAAATTATGAACTTTTCACTGATTTTGATGCGGACTATATCCTTAACATGACACGCGATCTGACCAAAACAAACAAGGTCGGGAATCTCAATATTGGTGTTGAAAGTTCTCGAAACCAGGATGTAACGCTTGAATATGTACCACAGTTCATGAAGTTCTTCAACTTCAATACAAAATACAAAACAATTTATAAGCAGAGCCGCAGAGAAAATCTACAGAACGACTCTTTGTCGATTCAATATGAAGTTGAGAATGAGAAGACAACCTCGGCAAATGTCACACTCAAGTTCAGTAAATGGGGTAAGGACATCATGGAGCTTATAGATATTGAGGAGGTTGTCGAAAAAGATGGAAAAGAGGAGATTATTGAGGAGGAAGAGGAAAAGGAAGAAATACCTGAGATAGACGAGAGAGAGCTTGAAGATATTGAACGGAAGAAACAGATGGAGAATGAGGATCCTGAATTGGGGAAACAGAACGAACTTATCGATTCTGTTCAGGTCGAGAAGATTGAAGAAGAGATAACTGAAAAGGATGATGGACGAGCGGCATTCAACTTCCAAAAGATGGTCATGTATGTCACAAAAGTGGTTGGATATAGTGTGAAAATGCTTGGAAATGCAGATTTTAGTTATACGAATACATATAAAACAAAATATTTTGCACCACCTGATTCTTTGCCGGGAATCTATTACCAGCTTGGTCTTCGAGATCAAACTGCTGGTTCCATCCAATCAACCGGCCAGTCGGATGCATTCTCTGTCAATACGCGAACAACGTTTGAGGTCTTTTCATTCCTCAGTGCAGACCTGAATGCAAAATACACGATTGACCTTACAAAAGCTTCAGGAAATAAAACAAAATCAGAATCGATCGTTCTACCCGGGGTGATGCTGAGTTTTAACAGTATCGATAAATTGCTGAAAGCAAAATTTATGACAGGAAGCAATCTCTCAACGAGCTTTACACGTCTGATATCGAACACCGGCCAGGGATTCTGGGAAACTCCTGAACAGACCACAGAGAAGTACCAATTCACTCCTTTATTATCATTTAATACAAAATTACTTAATAAGATAAATACTAATCTTGGTTTTAATTATACATTCAGTGACCAGAAAAGTTATACAGGGAATTTCAAGCAAACGCATACAAACGAGATGGGATTGAGCATGACGTTCAGATACTCGTTCCAGGCAGCAAAGGGTATCAAGATACCGCTCCTTGGACGATTGAAAATGAATAATAAGACTGATATTGATCTGAATGTCAGCTATACATCAAACAGATCACAATATACGGATACATCAAATCAGCAATGGCAAGATGCAAATCATAAAAACGTTCTGAAGATCGAACCGAGGATTGCGTACAACTTCAGCCGGGATATCAATGCAGGACTCACCGCACGATATGAATCGTCAAAGGATGTAAAAGCAGAGACATCAAGCACGACGACAGCCATTAATATCTGGGTAGAATTCAAATTCTAACATGAGGGAACAGGATTACAGACGCCTTATTGCAGTAGGTGACATTCACGGTCAGTTTGACATGCTGCAAAGGTTGATGGAAAAGATCAAACCATCGAAAGAAGATTTTTTTGTCTTCCTTGGAGATTATATCGATCGCGGCAGGAAATCAAAAGAGGTTATCGATTATTTAATAAAATTTCAAAAAAAGTATGATGCAGTGTTTCTGCGCGGGAATCATGAAGATATGCTTCTCGATCTTCTAGGACTGGATGATCATGCGATCAATGGTGATTACTATTACAGAAATGGGGGGGAATTTACTGCTCGTTCATACGGGAATGAGGATTCAACGATCAATGACCTCAAAGATCTCATACCAGCCGATCATATTGAATTCATGAAAAATGCGAAGATATTTTTTGAAACCGAGCTATTCTATTTTGCCCACGGTGGGATCATGCCGGGAATACCTTTCGAAGAACAGGATCGGGATGTTCTATTGTGGATTCGATACCAGTTCATTTTTTATCCTACAGGATTGAAAAAGATCGTGGTTTTTGGGCATTCACCGCAAAGAGAGGTGCTCTTGGCTGAGGATAAAATTGGTGTAGATACCGGGGCGGGATATTACAAAAAATTGAGTGCGATCGATGTATTCTCAAAGGAGATTTACCAGGTAAAATATTTGTAGGGGTGATTCTCCGAATCGACCCCGGTGTTTGTTAAAAATTATATCTTAACGAAACACCCAATCCCTCGAATTCAACATCCAACGTTTTTTTCTTCTCATTATAATTGAACAACTTGGCATCAACATATGCATCGACCAATGCCAACAATTTCACAGTTGCCCACCACCATAGCATGTTCTGCCGTTGTTGGTAATAATAATTATACTCATCATAATCCGTATCGCTATGTGATTGTTCATATCTCGAATATGCATCGTTCATCCATATATGATATTGGATTGCTGTTCCTATAAGCATGGATTCTGCAGCGATATCGATGCCTGCTTTGATATATTGCTTGTTATATATCTGCCCTCCCCCAGGAATGATCGACCAGAGAAGCGCTTTAGTTGAGCTTCGTCCAGTATCGAATTTCTCACCTGCCAAAAGTATAGACGTGATGAAAAAAACAAGTGATAAAAAGACCAAAATTTTTTTCATTCTTCCTCTTGTTGAGATGCAGTCGTATGTGATGGCAAGAGATGGAGGATAAATCCGGTAAAGGTCGGTAATAGTATATTAATTGTGAAAAGGATTAGAGATGCGCTTGCTG
The DNA here is from genome assembly GCA_016932035.1 of Candidatus Cloacimonadota bacterium. Lineage (NCBI taxonomy): Bacteria > Pseudomonadati > Candidatus Cloacimonadota > Candidatus Cloacimonadota bacterium. The sequence continues at coordinate 2,034 of JAFGDR010000022.1, read as the reverse complement.
CCTGCCCTGGGTTAACAAATATTTGTTTGAAGAAATACACAGAAGCTAATTCTCTCAGACCCAGACCGCTAAAGGTGATGGGAATAGCATTGACCAGCATGACAATCGAGATGAAGAAAAAAGCACCAAAAATGTTCACGGGTCGAAATGCATTAAGTATCAAATAAAACTGGAAAATATACACGAACACGAAAAGGAGTGATATGAGTAATATTTTTGATGTATGAACTCCGCTTAAGATTGATGTGTATCTCTTGAAATAGGGCAAATGTTGCGCGAGATACTTTGAGGAGAACATAAGGACTATTACTGCCACAACAGCGATGAGATAATAAAAGCTCTCGTGAAAACTTAATGAGATAAGTCCGAACAACATAAGGGCGCAGAACGCAAAGAATTTTTCATAAAATGCGAGAACGACCATTTCGTCTTTTTTAGAATTCGTAATATGAAATGCTCTTCCGATCTCACCCAGACGTGCCGGTGTAAAGATACTATATGAAAAACTGTAAAGGATCGAGGAAAGAATCTCTTTATTGGATACCTTTTCTTTGCTCAGCGTTACGAGTACTTTCCAGCGCAGTGATTGCAGAAACATATTGAGTGGAAGCAGGAGTAAAGCAAGGATGATCCAGACGGCATCGGCATTTCTCATTGCAGAAAGTATCTGTTGAGGTTTGATGATATAGAAAAGAAATACCAGGAACAGAATACTGATGATGATCTTAAAAATGAGGTACGATTTTTTTTTAATCATAATGTAACAGGACACAGATTTGCACAGATAGGACATATCCTCGCAGATAAATATTCTTTGGTTTTATATTGTTCCATTTAATGTATTTTAATCAGTGCAAATCAGTTGCATCGGCGTTCCATTCACCTATCCTTCAAGGAGACTACCCATGAGAAGTGGGAACATTATCTCGTGATGACCAACAAAGTAATAACCCTTTCCCCCGCATGCAGTAGGACGGTGAACAATATTCGTCATTGGTCTGTAATGTTTTATCATATCGAAAACAGCAGTATAGAAATTATTAACTTCAAAACCAAGATTACGTACAACGGTCAATGCCTTGAGGAAGACTTCCGGTAGAATTACTGCAGAACCGAACGAGAGGAGAACGCCACCACCATTAATTTCTTTTATGATGTTGGCAAAGATCTTGAAATCTGTATAACTTGCACCGCCAAGTGCTGCTCCGTCTGCCTGTGGATGTTGATGGATAATATCGGTTCCGATAGCTGCATGGACAGTTATGGGTACATCATATTCATAAGCTTTTGCAAACACGCTGTAATCCCAATAGGGCGGACGTTCTTCAAAGATGAATTTTCCCAGAGCTTCACCATAGCCAAGATCGTTCTCAAATCCTTCAGAAATCACCTCGTTGATGATCCTGCCTGTTTCCGCACCCATACCGAAGCTGCCGTCCTCGAGTGCTGTTTCAACATCCTCGGATGTTTTTCCGAAAAATGCGATTTCAAAATCATGGATACTGACGGAACCGTTGACCGCAATCGCTGAAATCACTTCCTGCTCAATAGCTCTATTGACAAGTGGTGCTAAACCGCATTTGATGAGATGTCCGCCAAACATGAGAATGACTGGCTTTTGGTCGAGTATGGCTTTTTTTGTATGACGAACCAGTTCTTTAAGATCCTTTGCTGCGAGGATATCAGGAAGACTTTGTACGAATTCATTGGTATCCACAAATTCATCAGAAATAAAGTCATTAACATGAACTTTACTCGGTCGGTCTTCGACAGAATAGGTCGAAATATTACTAAGATCTATTTCTTCATATTTTGACATAGCTGCTTCTTCGGGACAAGGCCCTTTCTAAATTATACTAATTTTTCTTTAGACCAATAATGGAGGGGTACCATTGCTTTGTAAATATTAAAGCACCAATCGATAAAATTTGATGAGAAAAGAGCATCAGGCGGGGAGCACTCATACCATGTGTAGATACCTTTGAATTTAAGGAGTTCAGCATATTTATAATTTTGATCATAGCCGCGGGGTAT
>JAFGDR010000021.1 GCA_016932035.1 Candidatus Cloacimonadota bacterium | reverse complement strand
AGGGGCAAGCGGAAGGACACTAAAGTTTATAAAAAAATTAATATATAGAAGACAGAATTTGTGATTGCAATACGTTGAGCATTAAAGATATCAGACTGCTTTTTTGATTTCTATTTTTTTTGGTTCTATAAAAGGAGTACAATGAACATCCGTCCTGCAAACCTTAAGGACACATACACCTTAGCAACACTCCATATTGATTCATGGAAAAGTGCATATAAAGGTCTTGTTCCTGATGAATTTCTTGCTCAACTGGACTATACAATGAGAGCAGATCGTTTTCGTGAGTCTCTTAAACAAAGTAGAGAAGAAACATATGTGGCAGAAATTGATGGAGAGCTTGTTGGTTTTCTGATCTTGGGTTTATGCCGCGATGAAGATCTTGATCATAACGTTTATGGGGAGATATAGGGAATTTACCTTGCGCATGAACACTGGCGAAAGGGAATTGGTAGATCTCTTTGCAGATTTGGTGAGAATCTCCTGAAAGAACGCGGTTTCGATTCTGTCGTTCTCTGGGTTTTTGCAGGGAATCCTCGTGCACGTAGATTTTATGAAGCGATGGGATACCAACCCGATGGTGCTTCGAAGATACTCAATCCCGGCAAATCGCTCGAGGCTGTACGATACAGAAAGGAATTATAAACCACCCGACTCTATCCCTAATACTCGAGATTCCGCCGTAGCAAGAGAAAAACACGGAGATACACAAAATAAAGCGAGATTTGATTTGCAATGAAGTGTGAATCGTGGATCGTATTGAATGCATACGTAATTTTGACATTTTAACTTTGACATTTCAATCGATGTTAGACATTAAGATTTAGAAATGTAAATTAGTTGCCACAATTTCTGCATCGTTTACCTTATTGATATACCATGAAATCACAAGAACTTTTCGAAAAAAAACTATGGCTCGCACCACTTGCAGGATATACGGATTATGTCTATCGCAAGTTATGCAAAAGATTCGGCGCGGATGTCGTCCTTTCCGAGATGATCAGCGCTGATGCATTGATTCACGAAAATAAGAAAACAGAAAAACTTGCTGAATTCGATGCAAATGACCGACCGATCGGATTGCAGGTCTTCAGCAACACCGCATATAAAATCGTACAAGGTATCAATATCTTACAAAAGTACCACCCGAATTTCTTTGATATCAATATGGGATGTCCCATAAAAAAAGTTGTGAAGAATGGTTCTGGATCGGCACTCCTGAAAAATCCTAAAGAGATTGCAGGTATTGTTCGAGAAACAAAAAAGCTCATGAAAGATTTTCCATTCACTGTCAAGATCAGGATCGGTTGGAATTCCGATGAGCATTTTGATGAAATCGTGAAGATCATAGAACATGAAGGTGCATCAGCCCTTACCGTACATGCTCGTACCCGCTCCCAGATGTTCTCGGGAAAAAGTGATTGGCATTACATTGCACGCGCCAAGGAACTGGTCTCGATCCCAATTATCGGGAATGGCGATATCCTCACACCTGAAAATGCCATACGAATGTTCGCAGAAACCAGCTGCGATTCAATAATGATCGGACGCGGTGCACTTGGGAATCCATGGCTTTTTTCTCAGATCAAGAGTATCCTTAAGGGTCATGAAATTGTCTATTCCAACTATGAGGACAGACTCAATATCATGAAAGAACACTTTGAACGAAGTGTTGCATTTTATGGTGAATCCACCGCCATAAAGTTGTTTAGAAAATTTGTTCCTTTCTACACAAAAGGGATGACCGGATCATCGCATCTACGCGACCTGTTCAATCATCTTACTACAAAAAACAAGATTATTGACGTGATTAATTCGTTCAAGCAGAGTGTAATAAATGGATAATCATATTAAATCAAAGCTCCTCGAAGCAGAGCATCATGCCAAAAAAAACTGGCTTCTCTCAGAAGAAATTCTGGAGAAACTTATAATAGATTATCCTGAAACTTTTAAAGCTTACGAAATGCTGTATCTGATCTACATGAAGAATCGGATGTTCAAGAAAGCTGAGAAGATCATCATGAGAGGACTTGGCCAATTCCCGGAACATGACCAGCTTTACTTCCTCATGGGAAATGTGTATCTCACCCAGAAAGGCAAAGCACAAAAAGCGCTTGAATGGTATTCCAAGATTGAGGTCGAAACACCTGAAATGCTCTTCAATAAATCAGTAGCCCTTGTTTATCTCAATAGAAGAAAAGAAGCGATATCATACTTTAAGGAGATCATGCCTTTTTTCAACAATCTGGTTTCATCATATACATTTCTTGTGGAACAGTATATTGCTCTCAAAGAATGGGATAATGCTATCTCTGTTTTATTGAGTGCAGAAAAGAACTTTCCAACAAATAAGGAGGTCAAACTTCTCCTCGGAAAGTGTTATGATAATAAAAAGAACTGGATTCAGGCATACGTTTACTATGATAAAGCCGAGAGGCTGGGTTATGACAGCGATGAGTTCTACAACACTTTTGCACGATGCTGTTACAATATGGGGGATATTGAAAAAGCGATACATAATTATAAGAATAGTATCCAAAAAAATATTTTTTATATAAAATCTTATATTGATTTGAGTAAGATCTATATTGCTGAAAAAGATTTCAACAGTGCGAAAAAATATCTGAGGATCGCACAGAAGATTGATCCGCTCAATATTTATATCACGCTTGCTTCTGAGCGTTTGAGGAGGATCTTTACCAAAGACGAGAAACCGTAATGAATAAAAAAATCATTATTTTTATACTTGCACTTCTACTTTCTGCGTTTATCTGGTTTGAAATCAATCTTGCCAAGGTTCAAAAGGTAGATGTACAGGTCCCTATCACTATTTCGAATGCGCCGTCAGCTCTCGTGCCGATAACCATCGAGCCTGAAGCGATCGATATTACAATAGAAGGAAAAGGACAGGATATCATGGCGTATAATCTTAAGAGATATGTCTATCATATCGATCTGAAGGATGTGCACTACGGCAAGAATTATCTGCCTATCGAATATGGACATCTGAGTGGCATCGAGGAGTATAATCTTACGATCGTTCGCAGACCGTCAATGAAAGATATCCTCATCGTTATGGATAATATGAACACAATGATCGTTCCCGTTGAACTTGCCTTTGCCAGCGAAGAGAGTGAGAAGTATTTTTTGGAAAATGAACTCGATATAAAACCGGAGGAAATACAGATAACCGGTCCACAATCGATCATTACGCAGATAGAAAATATTCTCACACTTCCTTATGATATAAATGTGCATGTCGAAGACCCGCAATTGAGTGTGATCCAACCCCAGGATCCTATGGTTTCGTACGAAACATATACCTTGGATATCTCAAAAATGGAGCCGAAGATCATACAGAAGACCCTATCTTTGATTCCTATTGATACTCCTGAGGGGGTTGAGATTTTTCCTTCTTCTGTGAGTATTAAAGTGTCTGGCGAACAGGAACTTGTAAGTATTCTTGAAGAGAAGGATATCTTTGCACAGGTTGAATTTTCAGATTCTGTTGCTGTTGATGATGATATTTATATAACCGTCGAGGTCCCTGAGGGTATCGATCTGATCGGGCAAACACCGACAAAAGTCCGCATCAAATCAATTCCAAAATAATTCCCAAAATTCCTATGACCAAACCGCTTATTCTCGCTATTGAAACATCCTGTGACGATACTTCTGCTGCACTGGTCGATGGACATTGTAATGTGCTTTCAAATGTTATCTCATCTCAGGAAGAAGTACATTTAAAATATGGGGGAGTGGTTCCCGAACTTGCATCTCGTGAGCATATCCGCACATTGATCCCAATCGTTGAACTGGTTCTCGAAAAAGCACGTATAAAAATTAATGACATCGATGCAATAGCCGTTTCGGCAAATCCCGGACTGATCGGTTCTTTGCTGGTGGGTGTTTCTTTTGCAAAAGGACTAGCATTTAGTCTAAAAAAGCCGCTTATCGCAGTGAATCATATTTTTGGTCATGTATTCGCAAATTTTTTGGAACATAAAGATATTGAATTTCCATTTCTGGCACTTATCGTTTCAGGTGGGCATACGGAATTAGTTATTTTTAATTCGTCGGTTGATTACGAAGTACTTGGGAAAACAGTTGATGATGCGGCAGGAGAAGCATTTGATAAGATAGGAAAATTGCTCGGATTGCCGTATCCAGGTGGTCCCCATGTCGATAACCTTGCCCAAGCAGGGCAGAGTGAGGTAATCGAATTTCCTCTTCCTATGCTCAAGCACGATACGTTTGATTTCAGTTTCAGTGGATTGAAAACAGCAGGCATGCTCTACCTCAAAGAAAAAGGTGAATTGGCAGGAGAGGAATTGCATGATTTTGCTGCGAGTTTTCAGCATGCAATTGTTGAGGTTCTCTTTCAGAAGACGATACGCGCCTTGGAAGAAAATGGATTAACATCGCTTCTCCTCGCAGGCGGTGTTGCCGCTAACTCAGCATTGAGGAAGAAGTTCAATGAGTATTGCAATGACCATCATATTAAATTGCACTATCCTTCAGCATTGTTTTGCACTGATAATGCTGCTATGATCGGGGCTGCTGCACAGTTTAAATATAAAAACAAGAAATTTGCTTCACTCGATCTCAATGCATCGGCAGTAAAGGGTATGAAATTTTTATGATATTTATATACATTTTATATGCTCTAACTGCTCTATACTGCCTTTTCCTTGCTTTTCTGATCATCGGCACGTTCAGATTGAAAAAGAAACAAGTTTCGGATGAAATTGCACAAATTTCTGTCATCGTCGCAGCACGCAATGAAGAAGAGCATCTTAACTCATTAGTCGACAGCCTTCTTGCGCAGGAATATCCAAACGATAAATATGAAATAATTATAGTAAATGATCGATCGACCGATACCACTTTGAAATTACTTCAAGAGTTGGCGCACTCAAATCCTCAGATCAAATATATTTCAGTAGGGGATGAGGAATCGGACTTGATTGGTAAGAAGAGAGCGCTAACACAAGGGATTGAAGCCGCGCTGGGAGAGATCCTCCTTTTTACAGATGCGGATTGCAGACCTGGTAAATACTGGATTCGATCGATGAATGAGACGTTCTCAAGGGGATTCGATGCCGTGGTTGGTTATTCACCTTTACGATCAAAAAGCACATCATTAGGAAAGAAAATCCTCTCTTTGATGAAAAAGCTGGAACGCCTTGCTATGTTTGCATTCTCAGCAGGTAGTATCGGGTGGAACTGGGGTATTACAGCAACCGGCAGGAACTTTGCTTATAAACGAAGTGTTTTTAACGAGTTACATGGTTTTGACGGAATTGGGCATATCCCGTCAGGGGATGACGATTTATTCTTACAGAAGATAAGCAAAAGTAGGAAGTATACAATAGGATTTGCAACTAAACAGGATAGTTTTGTGCCATCAGTTGAAAAAAAAACAGGCACGCAAACGTTCCAACAGGAGAAACGGCGTGGTTCAAAATGGAGATATTACCCCACTCTAATTAAGATAATTTCTCTCATAGCATTTACGTATCTTTTACTGCTTATTGTATGTTTTGTTTTAGTATGCACTGGTACCATTCCGTGGAAGGTATTTTTCATTTCCTTTATCACTAAAAGTGTATTCGATCTGCTCATCATTCTTCGGGGTGCAGTTATGTTCCATGATTTCCTTCCTTTGATCGCATTCCCATTTGTGGAAATTCTTTATGCTCCATATTTCATCCTGTTTGGACTGCTGGGCACGTTCAGTAAGTATAAGTGGAAGTGATGGAGTGATACATTGTGAATTGAGAGTTTAGGTAAGTAGTAGATCTATGTTTTTTCTCTATGTTCTCTTCTCGCAATAGTGGAATGTAATGGAGACGTATGATTTAATATATTCTTTAACCTTACGCCGAACCACAATTTTTATTGACAATCCGTCCTATATACGGGAATTCATCTCTCAATATTATGAAAGTACGAGTTATAGCAAGCGGCAGCAAAGGAAATTGCATCCTGGTCTCAGGACAGGAATCGGCAATTTTGGTGGATGCAGGATTGAGCTTGAAGCGCTTAAAAGAGAAACTTTTCGACTTTGATTTTCCGCTTGAAAACATCAAAGCGCTTGTCATTTCGCACGAACATTCAGATCATATCAAAGGTGCCGGACCGATCGTGCGCAGTCTCGGCATTCCCTTATATATTAATGAGAGTACGTATAATGCTGGTGCATATAAACTTGGTAATATTAAAGAAGTAAAAATTTTTGATAATGGTACACGTTTTACCATGAGTGAGTTTCTTATCGAGCCGTTTTCAGTTCCCCATGACAGCGCAGATACATCCTGTTTCCTGATCTCCGAAAGAGGTAATTCAGCAAAACTGGCAGTCCTAACTGATCTTGGGTATCCGACATCGCTGGTCAAAGAAAAGATGAAAACGCCAAGCACTATCATTCTTGAAAGTAATCATGATATCGATATGCTGGTAAACGGACCCTATGCATGGTATCTGAAGCAGCGCGTAAAAGGTAAGCATGGACATCTCTCGAATATGCAGGCATCAGAGTTGATCGATGAAGTTATGCATGACGGGCTCAAAAATATCATACTTGCACATCTCAGCGAGATTAATAATGTGCCAGATCTCGCAATCGAGTCGATGCGATCATTCCTGAAATCCCGAAATGCAAGCTGCAACCTATATGTTGCCGGGCAACATCAATCCACCGATTGGATAGAGGTTTAGATGATACCCTACATTCTGCTTGTCGTCTCATTCGTTCTTCTAGCAAAAGGAGCTGACCTTTTTATCGAAGGAGCATCGAACATTGCTCAATATCTTAAGGTATCACCGCTTTTTGTCGGATTGACCATTGCTGCGATCGGTACGAGTGCACCCGAAGCAGCTGTCAGCATAAAGGCATCACTCGTAGGTGTTAACGGTATTGCTTTCGGAAATGTTGTGGGAAGCAATATTGCGAACATTTGTCTGGCAATCGGTATTGCGGCTCTGATAAAACCCCTTTACTTCGAGAGCAGCACGATCAGGAAAGAAAATCCGTTCATGATATTTATTACTGTCCTCATGCTGTTTTTTGTCGTGAACTTCTCATCTCATAAAACAGGATTTGTCACAGTATCCAGACTCGAAGGGATCATATTTTTACTTCTGTTTATCGGTTTTCTGTATTATCTATATCGAATGGCAAAAGTTGATCGCAAAGAGAAAAAATATGAGGATTCTGGAAAAAGGACATCTCTTTCGAAAGATATAGCAATTACGATTTTTGGAGGTGCTGCTATCGCTTTCGGCGGTCATCTTGCAGTGGAAAATGCAACGAGGATTTCTGCAATGTGGGGAGTAAGCGATAAGGTGATTGGTATGTCACTCGTTGCGCTTGGAACATCTATTCCGGAGATTGTCACGTCGATTGTTGCTGTGATGAAGGGCAAGGTCTCGATTGCGATCGGTAACATTGTTGGAAGTAATATTTTTAATATACTCTTTGTGCTTGGAATTGCATCGGCCATCAAACCGATCGTTCTCCAGTCCGATGTCATCATAGATGTTGCGGTATGTCTGTTTGTTTCACTGCTTTTCTTTGCTTCATCCCGCTTATTTAAAAGCGTTAAGCGTATACAGGGCTTGATCTTCATAGCGATTTATGGAATATACATTTTTTTTCTTTTCAAATAAAATCATAGAACCGAGTAACTTGACGAAAAATATACTATTCTCAAATTTCTGGGTGGAGGTACTTTGATCAAAGTAATTCAAGAAAAATGTATCGGGTGCAGTAAGTGCATACCTATATGTCCTTATCAAGCGATAACGCTCGTTGATAAAAAGGCTGCTATAAACCTGGACACCTGTACACTGTGCGGTGCCTGCGTGCCTGAATGTCTGGTCGATGCAATCATCATTGAAAAAGAGCAGGAACAGGTTCAAAATCTAGCAGACTATTCCGGTGTCATGGTCTATGCTGAGCAGAAAAATGGAATAGTCATGCCAATAGCTTTTGAGATTCTCAGTAAAGCCCGGGAGCTGGCAGATGATCTTGGTAATGATGTGACAGCTGTTCTTCTTGGAAATAACTTTGACAAACAATCCGAAGAGCTTATTCATTTTGGTGCAGATAAAGTGATCGTCGTGGATGACGCATTTCTTGAAAATTTTCTCGATGAACCATATACGCAAGCAATGTCTTATGTTGTGAACAAATATAAACCAGAAATCGTTCTGAGTGGTGCCACTGCTATTGGACGCTCATTCATACCGAGACTTGCTGTCGAACTGCATACTGGTCTTACTGCTGACTGTACTGATCTGAATATAGACCCAGAAACAAAAGAATTGGTTCAAACCCGTCCTGCATTTGGTGGTAACATCATGGCTGAGATCAGAACATCGAATTACCGTCCTCAAATGGCAACGGTTCGACATAAAGTTTTTGATCCCCTTCCCAAAGATGAAAAAAGAATTGGTGATGTCATTCAGGAAAAAGTTACTTTTGATAACACTAAATTCTTGTCAAAATTTCTTTCATATATAAAAGATGAAACCCAAAGTGTGAAGATTACCGATGCCGATATAATCGTGACTGGTGGACGCGGTATAAAATGTGCTGAGAATTTTACTTTGATCAAACAGCTTGCATCTGTACTAGGTGCTGCAGTTGGTGCATCAAGAGCAGCAGTCGATTCAGGATGGATAGAGTATTCTCATCAGGTCGGGCAAACCGGAAAAACTGTCAAGCCGAAGATTTATATAGCTTGTGGTGTATCCGGTGCAATCCAGCATCTTGTGGGTATGCAGTCCTCTGATATTATCATTGCGATCAATAAAGACAAAGATGCACCGATTTTCAAGGTTGCAGATGTCGGGATCGTCGGTGATCTTTTCGAGGTGATACCTCAGCTGGTCAAGCAGCTTTCAAAATAATATTTTATATGATATAAAGTTGGTAACAATGGAATTTACGAATGTTTTAGTTGTGAAAAATGCCAGAGAGTATGGTACTGGAAATGTATGTATAACAAACGGAAAATTTTCCGACAAGTCATATGACAAAGTCCAGGCGGACTGCAAAGGTCTTGTTGCATATCCTTCTCTGATTAACATACACGACCATCTTGTGGGCAATTGGGTTCCTAAAGGAGCACCAAGCAGACCCTATAAAAACACAAGCGTTTGGGTTGAAGAACTTAATGATTCAGAACCGGTAAAAGAAAGAGATAAATATCTTAAATCACCGGTTGGTCATCTCCTTGAAGAGCCTGGAATCGATCTTGCAATGCTTGGTGTTTATAAAAACATTTTCTCGGGAGTGACGATTGTGCAGGATCACGTTCCGCGCCAGAAAGATGAATATTATCAAGCTTTCCCAATTAAAATTTTATCTGATTACCAGCAGGGGCACTCCATCAATGGAAAAAATTGGTGGGGAGGTGATGAACTCGCAGAAGAGATGAAAAAGACTAAAGGAAAGGTCCCTTTTATCATTCATCTAGCAGAAGGCAGTGACGATCTTGCCCGAAGCGAGTTTGTAGGACTTGTTGATCAGGGGCTTCTCAAGAAAAATTCGATCCTGGTACACTGCACAGCTCTCACGACTGAACAATTCAAAATGGTAAAAGAGATTGGAGCGAGTATTGCCTGGTGTCCAAACTCGAATATCTATCTGCTTGGCACGACATTGGATATTGATACTGTTTTGAGACTCGGGATCAACATTTGCCTTGGAACGGACTCTACCCTTTCGGGAAGCACAAACCTGCTTAAAGAGATCATATATACAAAACAAAATTTCCCTGAAATCTCAGATAAGATGTTATTTAAGATGGTTACTGAGAATCCTGCAAAAGCGCTTATGCTCGATTCCTATCATGGTATGATCGAAGAGGATTCGGATGCAAATCTACTCCTGACAAAGATGAACAAAAAAGATCCCTATGAAAATCTAGTATCACTGACAATGTGTGATATAGAATTGCTTATGTATGTCGGGAAACCGATCTTTGGTAAGGTCGAATACCTGAAATATTTTGCTTGGGATGCCAAGGATTATTATCTCTTCGAATGCAACGATGACAAGATGTTCGTTACAGGGCATCCAGAAGAGATATTGAAGAAAATCGAGAAAAAATTAGGATATAAAAAGCATTTTGATTATATGCCCTTTTAATGGAACTATCTGAAATTTTTTGTAGTTTGCAAGGGGAGTCCTCATATGTTGGACTCCCTTATGTTTTTGTGCGACTTGCAGGATGTAATCTCCGATGCTCATACTGCGATACTAAGTATGCGTATGAATCTGAATTGACACTATCAGTAGAAGAAATCATAAAAGAAATTGAGAAATATCATCCGGTGAAGCTTGTGGAAATTACTGGTGGAGAGCCACTTCTTCAAAGCGAGACTATTGAGCTCATAAAGCTTTTGATAAAAAAAAAGTATAAAGTCTTGCTGGAAACCAACAACTCGATTTCATTGGAGAATGTACCAAAGCAAGTTATTAAGATCGTTGATTTCAAGACTCCATCCAGCGGCATGAGTAATAGGATGTTGTGGGATAATATAAAGTATTTCAATGAAAAGGATGAACTCAAATTCGTGGTCGCAGACAGGCAGGATTTTGAATGGGGGATTCATGTTATTGAGAAGTATAACCTGCATAGGTTTCAATTACTGTTTTCTCCCGTATTTGATAAACTCGATGTGACTAAGTTAGCCGATTGGATTCTTGAAACAAAACTGTCGATTAGGCTGAATGTTCAGTTGCATAAGCTTTTGTGGGAGGATAATCGGGGGAAATAGATTGTTATGTCAGCGATTCACACTTCGTTGAGAACCACTTCTTAGATACTGGACTTAAATCGTCCTGATTTATCGGGATGATTCGAGAACAGCACGCTTCTTCACTCCTTCCTCTATTATTTAATTATCTCTGATAATTCGGTGCTTCCTTTGTTATCGAGACGTCGTGGGGATGACTCTCTTTTAAAGAAGCAGCTGTAATTTTGGTGAATTTTGTATTACTTCTCATTTGCTCAATATTCGATGCACCACAGTATCCCATTCCTGCTCTTAACCCTCCAAGTAATTGAAATATATAATCTGAAAGAGGCCCTTTATATTCGACCCGTCCTTCAATTCCTTCAGCAACGAGTTTTATGCTTTCTGTAGGATCATTTGTTTTAACATCATCCTGAAAATACCTATCCTTGCTTCCTGCTTTCATTGCGCCGATCGAACCCATGCCTCGATAAGTTTTGTAACGTCTTCCCTCATAGATCACATCTTCGCCCGGGCTTTCATCTGTTCCGGCAAACAATGAGCCGATCATAACGACATGAGCACCTGCAGCAATTGCTTTGGCTATATCACCGGAATATTTTATACCGCCGTCAGCAATAATAGGAACTTCATTTTGTGTAGCGTGTGCGCATTCCATAATTGCTGTAAGCTGTGGCACTCCTACTCCTGCAATTACTCGTGTCGTGCAGATCGATCCAGGACCGATCCCGACTTTCACTGCATCCATACCGCATTTTATGATATCACGTGTGGCATCTGCAGTAGCAACGTTTCCTGCAATAATTGTTAATGCGGGAAATGCGACTCGTATTTTTTTCATCGCATCAAGAGCTTTGGTGCTATGACCATGAGCAGTGTCAACAACTATGACATCGACACCAGCTTTTATCAGTTCAGAAGCACGTTCGAGGTAATCTCCAGCAACACCGATTGCTGCACCTGCAAGAAGCCGTCCATCATCATCTTTGGCAGCATTCGGAAATTTAATGCTCTTCATTATATCTTTAACCGTGATCAAACCTTTCAATGAGAAGTTGTCATCAACCAGGAGGAGTTTTTCGATGCGGTGCTTATGAAGAAGAGCTTTTGCGTCATCTAATGAGATACCTTCTCGTGCAGTAATGAGATTCTTTGAGGTCATCAACCCGGACACTTTTTTAGACATGTCATTCTCAAACATCATATCTCTATTTGTAATGATGCCGACAAGTTTTTGGCCTTTAGTAATAGGGATTCCCGCGATATTATGATCCTGCATAAGATCCTGTACATCCTGCAAACGGGCATCTGGACTCAATGTTATAGGATTCTGTATGATCACACTTTCAGAACGTTTTACCTTTTGAACAAGCACTGCTTGCTGCTCGATCGTCAGGTTTTTATGAATGACACCGAGCCCGCCTTCTTTTGCCATTGCAATTGCCATTTTTGCTTCGGTCACGGTATCCATTGCAGCACTGATGATAGGAATATTAAGGGAGATTTTTTTTGTAAGTTTTGTTTTCAATTCAACTTCTTTAGGCAGCACTTTTGACTTGCCCGGAACGAGGAGTACATCGTCAAAAGTAAAACTCTCGTGTAATATTTTTTCTTTCATTATAGATCCTAATATTTCCTAATAATCGAAATCGCTGCCTTTTATGAATTCACGTAAAATAGAATTTCTCGGTATTGTTATTTCGGGAATAGTTACAAAAAAAGATAACAGATTTATCAGTCTCTGAGCTTCAGAGTACTGCTCACTTTCCTGAGTGATCTTCATCAGTTCAGGTATCGCAATTCGTTTCAGAACACCAAGTTCATATACAAGTGCAGAATTGAACATCACATCAGCTTCTTCCTGGAATGAGAAAACAAACTTTCTCTCACCTGCACGAATTGAGTCCCATCTTTTTATGGTCTGCTCGGCATCATAACCACGGAAAAACGTATCTCTTACAATTCTTCGAATAATACGTGTATCGGATGTTGAGATACGATTCAGGTTATCAAGGTTCAGTTGCGTGAGAGCACTTACATATATCTTATATTTGTTTTTTCGTTTAATGGATGGAGTAAGTGCATCGTTCAGACCATGAATGCCTTCAAGAAGTATAACCTGATCCTTGCCCATCTGGACTTTTGTGCCATGCTGTTCTCGTTTTCCGTCCCTGAAATTGTACTTTGGAACTTCGACCATTTTTCCAATGAGCAGCTGTTCGATATGATGATTGATTAGTTCTTTATCAAGCGCATTGATCGATTCAAAATCAAACTCACCGTGGTTATCCTTAGGCGTGATTTCTCGATCAAGGAAATAATTATCGAGGGAGATCAAAAGAGACGAGAGACCGATCACTTTTAATTGAATAGCAAGACGTTTTACAAATGTAGTTTTCCCGGATGCTGATGGACCTGAGATGAGGACTACGAGTCCGGAATTTCTTTTTTCATGGATATCTTCAGCGATTTCAGCAATCTTTTTTTCATGTAATGCTTCTGAAATTTGTATGATCTCATTGATCTCGAAATTCTCAACTTTCCTGTTTAAGGAAGATACATATGAGAGATTGAGGATATTTCCCCAGCGTTCATATTCGGTAAAGATCTTAAGCAGGTTCGGAAGCGGACGAAAGACTCCGACCCTGTCTGGATAGTCAACAGTAGGAAAGCGAAGAATAAGACCGGGTGGGACATATCTCAAATCAAATAATTTACAATAGCCCGAGGAGGGAACGAGTGGTCCATTGAAAAAATCATAGAGCTCTGCATATTTATATATGAGGATATTTTTTCCTGGATAGTAGTCCAGCATCTTTGTCTTTATTTCATCATCCTGAAAATACTGATATGCTTGTCTGGTTGAAAGGTAGAGCGGTTCGAAAGGTTCATCTTCTTCGATAAGATGTTCCATTCTCTTTTGAACTTTTTCAACATCACTTTCTGTTAATAAAAACCTTGAATATGTTTCAATATAAAATCCATCACCAAGCGAGTGTTTTACTTGAATTTTTGGTCTCTCAAAAAGTTCGTGAACTGCTCTCATAAATATGAAAATAAGGGAGTTTTGATAGATGCGGAGACCTTCTCGTGTTCCAAGGTTGATGTACTCAACTTCGCAGTCTGAAGTAATCATATATTCCAAGGAACAGAGAATATTATCTACCTTAGCAGCAACAATTTGATGTTCTGACCGAATATATTCTTTTTTCATGAGTAAAAGAGGAGTTATCTCTTTATTACACGAGCATATTTTGCTCACGTTACCATTTTCTATAATTTTAATTTCCATAATAAAACCTTGAGCCCAATCATCAACCTTCTAAATCCTTGTCAAATTTTTCAACACCCGAATATGTATCAGTGAATTATACCCATGCACAGTGAAATTCTTGACACTGGAAAGAGCCCCTAAAAAAGAGAGATACATCCTCTTTTGTTAGGATGATTTTTTTAGGAGGATACATGTCAGTATCAGTTGCTCCAGATGGAACTGTTTATCAATTTCCAACTGAAGAAGAAAGTATTCAGGAATTAAAAACACTTCAATCAATATCTGAAGAAGAAAGAAAAAAGGGGAGAAAGATCGTTGTAGTTCAAGGTATGGGATTTGTCGGATCGGTCATGGCGGCTGTTGTAGCAGATGCCGAAGATGACAATGGTAACCCTTTATATTTTGTCCATGGTAATGATCTTGTTTCGAGACGGTCTTATTGGAAAATACCAGTTATAAACAGTGGTGTTCCGCCGGTGAGTGCAGCAGATCCCGAAATACCAAAGATATTCCCTCGCTGCGTAAAAGAAAAGAGAACATTACGTGCAACCTGGCATCCTGATGTTTTTAAATTTGCTGATATTGTTGTTGTCGATATACAGCTCGATGCCCAGAAACCGTTACTCGGAAAAGCTGAGGAAGGATACTGCGACTTGAATGCCTTCAAAAAGGGCATGAGGACAATTGGTAGAAGTATCAAACCGGAGTGTTTAATACTCATTGAAACAACAGTACCTCCCGGTACTTCAGAAAAAATCGTAAAACCGGTTATCGAAGAAGAGTTCACGAAACGGGGTATCGATGTAGAGACAACTCCTCCCATGATCGCTCATTCATACGAACGTGTTATGCCCGGTTCCAGGTATGTGAGTTCGATCAGAAATTATTGGAGAACTTTTTCCGGGATTAACAAAAAAGCAGCTGATCTTGCTGAAGAATTCCTGAGGAATGTACTTGATACGGAGCATTATCCAATCTGCAGGTTAAGTCATACTAATGCCTCTGAGATGGCAAAAGTGCTTGAAAATTCATACCGAGCAACGAATATTGCCCTCATGTTCGAATGGGCAAAATTTGCAGAGAGTATTGGGGTTAATCTTTTTGATGTGATTCAATCGATAAAAGTGAGACAGGGTACACACGATAACATGCTGCGTCCGAGTCTGGGAGTTGGCGGATACTGCCTTACAAAAGATCCTGTACTTGCAAACTGGGCTGCGGAAGCACTTTTTGGACTGGAAGAAAAACTTCCTATGGCTGTCGGTGCGGTCAATATTAATGATCTTATGCCTTTACATACGCTTGAAATTATCGAGAAAGCATGCCCAAATTTACAGGATAAACGAATCGCAATTCTTGGTGTATCCTATTTACAAAATGTAGCAGATACAAGGCATTCTCCGTCGAAGTTGCTCTGGGAACATCTAATGGAAAAAGATGCGATCATTTCTGTACACGACCCGCTTGTGGAAGTCTGGCCTGAACTGGGTGATATGCGAGTTGAGAAGGATTTACAAAAAACACTTAATGATGCTGATATTGTTGTCTTTGCAGTAGGTCATAAAGCATATAAAGCACTAGAGCCAAAAGAAGTAGTTGCAATGTGTGGACGGAAGCCGCTGATCGTTGATTGCTCGAATTTCTTAACTGATGAGAAGATCGCCCAATATCTCAAGATGGGTTGCAGAGTCATCGGTGTCGGTAAAGGGCATATTGAAGAGCTTAACAAGTCACTACAATAATGAACTTCGGATAATAAAATGGAAGACCAGTTTCGAATCAAAGAACATCCAATTCTTGATGTAAAGGTTAAGAAGAAAGTACCATTCTATTGGAATGACCGGAAGATATTTGCCCAAGAGGGTGAGATGATCGCTTCAGCTTTATTTGCAAACGGTGTGCATATCTTCGGTCATCATATTAAAGATAGCAGTCCGCAGGGGATCTTTTGTGCGAATGGACAATGCGCTCAATGTACGGTAATCGCTAATGGCATACCGGTGAAATCATGTATGACACCTGTAATCGAGAACATGATCGTACAAAGTTGTGAAGGATTGCCGGAGCTTCCTGAAGTACATGAACATCCTACATTCGAACCGATCAAAGAATATGAAACAGATGTCCTGATCATTGGGGGGGGACCATCTGGACTTTCAGCTGCAATAGAGCTGTCAAAACAAGAAATTCCACTTATTTTAGTTGATGACAAGTCTGAACTCGGCGGGAAGCTTGTTCTTCAAACGCATAAATTTTTTGGATCAATAAAAGATTGCTATGCTGGAACAAGAGGTATCGATATTGCAAAAATTCTTTCTGATGACCTTTTACAATTCGATTCTGCAACGGTCTGGACGAATAGTACGGTGTTATATGTTTTCAGCGACCAGAAAGTCGGTATTCTTAAAGAAAACTCATATATTTTAGTGAAACCGAAGATCGTTCTAAATGCGGCAGGTGCTCGGGAAAAAATGCTTGTTTTTCCAGGCAACACACTTCCCGGAGTGTATGGTGCAGGTGCATTTCAAACACTTGTGAATCGGGATCTTGTTCTTCCATCACAAAGGATTTTTATTATCGGAGGTGGGAATGTTGGACTCATAGCCGGCTATCATGCTCTTCAAGCAGGTATAGATGTGGTCGGTCTTGCTGAAGCGCTTTGCGAATGCGGAGGATATAAAGTACATAAAGACAAACTCCATCGTTTAGGTGTACCGATTTATACATCTCATACAATTCTATCTGCAAATGGTTTAAATGAGGTTGAATCGATAACGATCGCAGAAGTGGATAAGGAGTTCAATCCAATTTTAGGAACTGAGAAAACAATCGATTGTGATACGATTCTGATTGCAGTTGGCTTAAATCCCATCGATGAATTCCATAGGGAAGCAAAAGAAGCTGGGATGTCTGTATTTTCAACGGGAGATGCCTATGAGATAGCCGAAGCTTCATCTGCAATGTTCAACGGGAAGATAACTGGTATCAAAATTGCTCAAGCTTTAGGAGTATCTAAAGAGGAAATCCCTGAAGAATGGAATGAAAAAGCAGAAATCTTGAAGAGTCCTCCTCAGCGAACATTACCATATAAACTACCTGAATACAAAGAAGGAGTATTTCCTGTTTTTCACTGTGTTCAAGAGATTCCGTGTAATCCTTGTACATCAGTATGCCCCTTGGATCAAATTAAAATTAAAGATGATAGCCTGCTTGGACTCCCTATGTTTGAGGGTAAATGCACAGGATGCATGCAGTGCCTATCTATCTGTCCTGCACTAGCTATTACATTGGTCGACTTTAGAAAAGATTCTAACTTTCCGACCGTTTCAATTCCATATGAAGTTGGTAATCATCCTATTGAACCCGGGCTATCTATTTATGTTGTAGATATAGATGGTAAATTGCTTGATGAATTGATCGTTTTAAAAGTTCGTGATACAAAAACAAAAACTCAGATTGTACAGGCAAAAGCTCCTCATCATATCGCGAAGAAAATTGCCGGTCTACGCATCCAAGCTTCACATGTATCAGCAGCTTGGGAAAGTCCCCTTATTGATACAATCGATGATTCAACAATCGTATGCAGATGTGAACGAGTGACAGCTGGTGAAATAAGGAAATGGATACGAAGAGGTATTACTGATATGAACCAACTCAAGCAGTTGACCCGTGCCGGAATGGGTGCCTGCGGCGGAAAAACTTGTGAGTCATTGTTATTGCGGATGTACAGGGAGGAGGGATTTGCCCTCGATGATATTACTTTTAACACTCGACGTCCGTTGTTTGTGGAAGTTCCGCTTCAAATCCTATCTGTTTTGAAGGAAAAGTAGGTGAGTATGAAAACTAATTTTGATGTGATTGTTATTGGTGCAGGTTCTGTAGGTGTTCCGATTGCTCTTTATCTTGCAGAAGAAAAATTTTCCGTACTCGTTATTGAAAGCCTGGCATCTCCGGGACAGGGACAGAATAAAAAAGCAATCGGTGGGATCAGGGCAACGCATTCTGATAAGGCAAAGATACATATTTCTTTGGAATCAATCGATGTTTTTTCAACCTGGAAAGAGAAATATGGTGATGACATTGAATGGCAATCTAATGGATATTCATTTCCTGCATATACCGATGAGCACGAGAATATGCTTAAGGAGCTGCTTAAAATTCAAAAAAGCTATGGACTGAATATAAACTGGATATCACCAAAAGAATTTCTTGAATTGGCTCCCGGTGTAAATCCTGAAGGATTAAGAGGTTCAACATTTTCACCTGAAGACGGAAGTGCATCTCCATACCTTTCGCTCAACTATTTTTATTTTAAAAGCTTGGAGTTTGGCTCATCATATATTTTTAATGAAGAAGTAACAGACATACATAAAGAAGTAAATGGGTATGTAGTTTCAACAAGCAGAGGAAATAGTTTTTCTTGTAACTATATCATTAATGCAGCAGGAAATAATGCAAGGCAGATAGGAGAAATGGTTGGATTAGAAATTCCTGTTATCCCAGACAGCCATGAAGGTGGTATTACTGACGCAGTTCAACATTTTTTCCAACCAATGATCGTGGATCTTAGACCAGCTGAAAACTCCAAGAATTACTATTTCTATCAAAAAGCAGATGGGCAGGTTGTTTTTTGTATTACACCTGAACCACCAATTGTCGGCACAGACAGCAAGGCGACATCTATTTTCTTACCCCAAGTAACGAAAAGAATGCTGGATCTATTTCCACGACTTAAGAATCTCAAGGTCAGAAGAACATGGCGAGGTCAATATCCTGCAACCCCAGATGGATTTCCAATCCTCGGAACTACAAAATTAGATGGATTTTATCTTGCGGTTGGCATGTGCGGACAAGGTTTTATGCTTGGACCGGGCATTGGAAAATTGTTCGCCCGATTACTTACAAACCGTCTCTCTAATGATGATAAAGATAATTTGGAATCATTGAATTTATATAGAAATTTTGGTGCTGAAGAGCAGTTCAAATAAACGCCTTTTTTAGAGCAAAAAATGTGCCTAAATTCCTTCGTGCAAAAAGGGGTTTTTCTCCTAACTTACTACTGTTCAAGAAGTTCTAATTTGCTCTGATTATAAAAGATTATACACCTTTCTCAGATATATCGAAAATTCATAACCAGCAGTATATAAGCTAATTAGTAAAACAGAGAAGGCATAAAAAAGAGTTATCCACAAGTTGTGCACAAAAAATTTATCTAATAATTGCGAGCTTTATCGTCGCTTTTGCGTTTCCTGCATCGAGTAGACAAAAATAGATGCCCGAAGAGACATTTTTGGGGATGTAATCGACCTTGATTGTCGAACCAATTGAATCATCTATGTTGATGGTATCAACATGTTCTCCTCCAAGATTGTAGATGATAATCTTTGCATCAGTTAAATCCTTAGCTGAGATAATGAATGTTCCTTGGGTATGGTCATTTACGTTTAATGGATTTGGGTAAAAAGAAAATAGAAAATTTGATGAAATAAGATGTTCTTTAATTGTTGAGGTTTCATTTGCAAATTCATCTATTGCACGAAGTTTGAATTCATAATCTCCAGGAGCAAATTGCTGCGAGAAACTTGTCGCATGTGTGATAGAGGAATCCTGTATTTGAACAAAACCTGTATCCGTTTCTGTTTTATAAAATAACTGGTAAGAAAGATCTGTTGAGGCGACAACTTCCCAGGAAAAATTAACTAACTCGCTTGCCGAGGATACAGAAAAATTGATGATTACTGGATTATAATCGTAATAATCCATGTTATAACTAAGAAACCGTTCCCATTTTGTATCAATATTAAACTGCAAAGGATAGTAATTCTGCCAATTGAAGGAGTTTTGTGTTTTGGGAAAATAGACGCTCATTCTGCCAAGTTCTGGATATATGACATCATTGTAGAGAGCACTATGCAAGATCGTCATCGAGTCGATTAATGAAGCAATCTCTGCAGCATCATCCTGCATTTGTTTGCTTTGTAATGAGGTTTCATTAAGAAAATCCCATATGTCGACAGTCTCTGTATTTATCTGGAAGCAATTATTACGAGTAATGTGATATACATCTCGATAGAGTGAATCCGAATATATATCTGTAAATTGCCTTAATCTCTGGAGGTAGAAATCATACTGAGTCACATCAATTGCTGAAAAAGAAATCGTAGAGCCGTTTTGACAGTTCGTTGTATATGAATTGATATATCTGTATACTAATTCTGCTGACAGTGTAATTGGCGAGCATAATGGATTTTCTGAGAGATAATTGAATAGACCATATTGTGAGCATGCTGTGCCTGCTGTCGCGCCATACAGGATCCCGTCAACAGGAACAGATAATTCGGATGCTGCTACAATGTCACAATACTCATAGAATTCAGTTATCACCTCTGTGGTCTGCATTGAGCACGCATCAAAAACGAGTATATCTATATGATGATCTATTGATGAAATTGCTTCCCGCAATTCACCATTTGCTACTCCCATCCGATCATTAAAGGAGTTGTCATAACAAACAGATTTAACTTGCTCATCATCTTTATACCATCCGTTGCCATGATCCCATATGATAAGCATCTTTTTTGTTGAAGGGGCATAAGAAAATCCCCAGTTGGCATAATCAGCAAGCGTTTGAGGATCGGCAGAATTTATTTCTCCAAGATCATCTATAAGAAGCGAACCTATTGAGTCGGGATTGTTGTCATGACGGATGAGATATCTTCGGCTGGTCGAGAAATAAGGCGGGTAATTGGGATCATCGAGAGGATCGATTTGAATAAGAAACTGAACAGAATCACTTTCCTCGACAGCCTCCATCTCATTCACATCTTTAAATGACTGCTGACTTAGACTATTATCTGCAGCTATATAAACAAGAACAGTCCATTCGTTTTCAGCAAAAAGATGTAGTGAAATAAAGATAAAAGCTAAAAAAAATATAATTTTTTTAATCATCAATGATGTCATGATATATTAAGAATTTCCTCGAGTAATCTTTCCTGATTGAGCATTTCAGGAGTATCTATATCCAACCAGCGTTTATCTCCAATATCAATTCCTATCATTTTATGATTTTTACTAAGCACATTACAAGCATCCGAGAGTGAATCATTTCCGGACGTGATCGCATTCCCAAGCGTTGAAAAAAATGAATATTGAAATTTGAAGATGCCGGTATCGATCGCATCGAAATTGTTGAGTTGTTTACTGAATCTATTAATCCGGTAAACTGAATCTTTTAGATGTGTGCATTGAAGCTTCATGCCGTCATCAATATCCGGTATTGATTCGATTTTTCGGTCGATTGCAAGCAGTGCTTCATTGTCATGAATAGCAAAATCAATTACATCATCGAGTATTTCTAATTGAAAAATATGATCGCTCATCATAAGTAAGAATGTATCTGAAGGCTTTAGTGCTATTTTTGAACAGAGTACAGAAATACCATTTGCCTTTTTCCAATTAGGATTATGCACAAAAGTAATGTTTTCAGCAAACGGTGATTGCACAAGATAATCTTTTATAAGATTGCCCTTAAAACCAGTTGCAATAACAATCTCGGAGATTCCACGAAATAATAACTTCTGCAGAATATCATCAATAATCCGTTTTCCCAAAACCTCAAGAAGAGTTTTGGGAATGCCGTGATGGTAATCTTGTAACCGGCTACCACATCCTGCGGCTATGATCACCGCTTTCATAACTATATTATCTTCTACTTTGCTTCAGGAGCATTATTATAATAGTAATCAAGTCCAAGATGGGTGATCATCTCTTCACCCATAATATAGCGGAGTGTGTTTTTCAGTTTTGCAAGCTGAACAAAAAGATCATGTTCCGGATAAAGAGTTGGAAGATGCATCGGACTTTTGAAGTAGAAGGAAAGCCATTCCTGAATACCTGAGAAACCAACGCGTTTTGCAAGATCCATGAACAAGACGAGATCAAGGACGATTGGAGCAGCGAGAATACTGTCTTTACATAAAAAATCGATCTTGATCTGCATTGGATATCCCAGCCATCCAAAGATGTCGATGTTATCCCAGCCTTCTTTATTATCTCCACGGGGAGGATAGTAATTGATTCTAACTTTATGATAAAGATCACCGTAAAGTTCGGGATTCATTTCCGGTTGAAGGATCGAGTCAAGAACTCCGAGCTTACTCACTTCCTTTGTTTTAAAAGATTCAGGATCATCGAGGACTTCACCGTCTCTGTTGCCTAAAATGTTCGTTGAGAACCATCCATTAACACCAATAACACGTGATCTTAATCCAGGTGCAACGATCGTCTTCATCAAAGTTTGCCCTGTTTTAAAATCTTTTCCGGCAATTGGCAGGTTTTGGATCTTTGCCAGTTCCAATATTGCAGGAATATCAACAGTAAGGTTTGGTGCTCCGTTTGCAAAAGGAATACCAGATTTAAGGGCTGCATACGCATAGATCATACTTGGCGAGATCGCATCATTATTTTCTTTAAGACCTTGTTCAAAGTTTGCCAGGGATTCATGTACATCCTGTTGTTCGATATATATTTCAGTCGATGCGCACCAAACCATTACAATATCTGTCAGATTATTTGCATTTCTGAAATTCTTGATATCATCCATGAGCATCTGGGCGAGTTTATATTTTGTATCTGCTTGTTTTATATGGGTGCCATCAAGTTTCTTTACATACTTTTTATCAAAAACAGCTTTCATCGGTTTAACTGCCATGAGTTCATCTTTGACAAGTTCAATATGATCATTACTCAGAACCCGTGCTTTTTTAGCGGTATCATATGCTGAATCCTCAAAAATATCCCAGCCACCAATAATAAGATCTTCAATGTTTGCCAAAGGTAAAAAATCTTTGATAAGCGGAGAGCGTTTCTCCGTTCTTTTTCCCAAACGGATCGTGCCCATTTGTGTTAAACTGCCGATTGGTTTTGAATAACCTTTTTTGATGAGTTCGAGTCCTCCAATAAATGTCGTCCCGATTGCACCGAGGCCAGGTATCAAAACCCCTAATTTAGATGATTTTTCTTGTATATTCATTATATTCTCCTATAAAATCAATTAAACAATTAAATTTGTTAAGTCCTTATTTCTCCGTCAATTTTAATAGCACAAAATTAAGAATTATAAGGAATGTTTTCATGACCTCCTTCATAATAAAGTTCCTCCATTTTCTTAACAAACCTCTCAGTTGCTTTTCCGTCTAATTTGTAAAAATAGCGATCTCGATATATATCTGCGTGTTTAATCATCTCTTCAGTTGGATGGATACTTTTCTCGATCGCATGCGTTATCTGATTGCTTGAATCGATATGACTAAAGGCATTTTTCAAAAATTCACGATTATCGATTTCAAGGAGAGCTTCCCCATCAGAATGACTGAGTTTATCACAGGGAAGATCATAGATGATACCGAATTTACTGAATGCAAGAAAATCAAATACTGTACTCGACGCTTCGCTTAATACGGTATCTGCCAACGCATAATAGGGAACAATATTCAATTCTGAGAAAGGAAGCAGTACAGCGTGAGGATGTTTTTTAACTCTTCGCTCATACATACGATGTTGTTTGTGAGGTGCATATTTTCCCATCCAGCTGTAGGGATGTAATTTTATGATAAGATTATATTCTTTTGTCTGCTCAAAGATATCATCCTTGATATCATACATACAGGTAGGTTTATAGGTAGGAGCAAATAAAACAGTCTTTTTGTTTTGATCTAATCCCCATTGATCAAGAAGCTCCTTTTTATTATCATATTTACCTTGAAATGCATAATCAAGTTTTGGTAGTCCAATGAGATACACCTCGTTTTTTCCAAGTGATGGTGAACTCAATAATGAATCGACTCGGTGCTGTCCTTCAACAAATATGAGATATTTATCATCAGGTACACGAGCAAGATTGCGGTATAAAATATTTTTTATTCCTGTTCCATGATTCAGGAAAATGAGCATGGTCTTTCCATAATCTTTAGAGTTACGTAATGTATCTCCAGAAATAACAATATCAAATCCACGAGTCTCATGAGTAAACCTGTATCCCAGTTTTTTCCATTCATCGATTATCTTATTTCTATAAGGGATATCGAAGAACAGATATCGTTTTTTTTCCATATCCAGCGAGAACCAGATATCATATTTCGGATCGCTTAAAAGATATTCTATAACAGGATCAAACGCAGCTTTATGATAGGCATAACCGATCCTGAAAAGGAGTTTAATCTTTTCTTTCATTTTGATCTTTCCTGTTATTGAGGTGAGTGAGTACTTCTTTTAAGATCTGATCTGGATTGATATTTCTCATGCACATGTGATGCACAAGTGGACATTTATTTCCTCCATGACTGCCACAAGGACGGCATGGAAGGTCAACCTCGAAAACATGATCATTCTTTCTGTAAGGATAATATCCAAAATCTTTAACTGTTGGACCAAAAATAGCAAAGACGTCTGTTTCCATTGCATTAGCAATATGTAGCGCTCCGCAGTCATTACTGATAAGTAGGTCACATTTTTTCAGAACTGCTGCTGATTCCAGAACCGTGGTGTTACCTGCAACAGTAATTGCATTGCTCGGGGGCATTATCCTTTCGCAAAGTTCTTTTTCTTGGGGACTGCCTATCAGCACGATAGAAAAGCCGGCTTCAACGAGCTTTTGTGCGAGTTGTCTATAATATGTTTCCGGCCATCTTTTTGTATACCATACCGAGCCCGGAGCAAAAGCGATCTTCTTTTTAACAGGATCAAGTTCGGAAAGTAAGCTATCTGCTTTTTTAAAATCCTCTGCATCAGGAAATAGTTCTGTCTGGATATCAAATCTATCATCTGAAAATTGATTAAGAAAATCAAGGTTTTTCTCTATCCTATGAACACCTTTTTTGAATGGAATTTTGTGAGTGAGGAGTACTGAAGATAACCATCGATCGAATCCTATCCGTTTTTTTATATGGGAGAAAAAGACGAGGAAGGACGTTGTCATCGAACTATGCGGTAGCAGAGCAAGGTCATATTGATTTTTTCTGAGTTTTGATAATGTCTTAATGAAGTTAATGATCTTATGCTTTCTTTTATCAAAGATAAGTATCTCGTTGATGTGCGGATTTTGCCTCAGTACTTCCTGTGTTTGGGGTATGACAAGAACATCGATTTTGCTGTCAGGAAATAGTTTTTTCGTTCCCTTTATCAGGGGAGTGATAAGAACGACATCACCTAAAAATGCAGTGTGAATAATGAGTATTTTCATAGTATGATATTTTTATTAAGCTGTTCTGCATCCCGAATCATCTGCTCCACCTTATTGATGTATGTATGATTTTTAAGAACGTATTCCCTTCCTTGCTCAGCGATTTGTTTTCTTTCGTCTTCATGATGAAGATAGTAATCGATCAAACTGATTGCTTCTTCTGGAGATCTGAAATAAACAAGATGCTTTTTATCTTGATATAATTGATCAACTCCTGGAGTATATTGGGCAAGAAGAAATCCACCAAAACCAAGGGTGAGCGGTATCCTATTTGAAAAATTACCATCAACATCCAAACAGAAGTCAAATGATTTTATATCAAGAACGATTTTTGATCCGGCACATACATTAGCATAATTTTCTTTAAATATTCGGGGATGACTTGTAAAGTTTTTACTCGACCATCGTGCTCCGAACACATGCAGATCGAAATGAGAACCTATTTTATTAAGCAAATCTTCTCTCATCATAGAATCAGAGATGTTATTATTACCGATGAAACTCACATTATATATATAATGTTCAGTTGTTGGATGATAATCTGTTATGCATGCCTGTGTGAGATACTTTGCATTTGCGCTTTGATCTTTTAGGTGGTGTATTTGTCCTTTATTAGTGATGTAAAACAAATCAACTCTTTTAGCCCTATCAATGAGTTTTTTCTCGATAGGGATCCTGAGATCATAATACCACAAAATTGTTGTACATCTTTTCTTCACCCATTCCATATCTTTCAATGAAATTTTATTAGCCTTGGAATAAAAAACAAAATCTGGCTTGTAAACTACAACGATCAACTTAAAAATAACATGAGTTAAGGCAAAGAGGAGTGAGTATATTTTTGCTTCATGAAAAACCAGAACGGAATGTCCTAAATGTTCAAAAGCTTTCATGATATAATAATCTGTCCTAAAAACTCTCTTTCCCGGTCCTACCAATAAAACTT
>JAFGDR010000020.1 GCA_016932035.1 Candidatus Cloacimonadota bacterium | reverse complement strand
GAACTTTTGTGCTTATTTTTAAACGTATTATACCATAAACACAAAGGATACATGAGTGCAAGAACGAATACCCATACCACATACACTATGATCAAATTGAAACCTGTATGTGCACTCGATCTTGTCGTGAATGAGCTAACAGTGAAAATATATTTTTGCCAATTCCGTCCTAAAGCGATCATAAAGAGAATGGCTAAAAGGTGAATCAAGTATAGATGAATGACATAAAAGAAAAGGGGTACTCGACCGAACATTGAAAAAAAATGTGATATCTTATTTTTCACAAAATCAATACATGAAAGTACTATCAGTGAAGGTCCAATCGTCATAAGTATATATTGTAATGATGGGGGATATTTCGTTGTGTTAAGAATTGCCATAAGTGTTTGAATAAAATTCTGTTGAGGATGCCAAAAATTTGGATCACCATACATATTTAAAACTCTTAGGATGAGAAATAAGAGTATACATCCGAGACCAGCGTACAGAAAGTATCTTCTCCTTTCCGAGGCATTATAATATTTTACATATAATGATCCACACACATAACCAACTGCCATCAAACCGAGCCAGGGAATAAGAGAGTAGACGAAGTCAATTGCAGAATTTTTGTTTAATAATACCAATTTCGGTTGATGCAGAACGTACCAGATCATATCAATTAATGAATTTCCAGTAAGATGAATTTGATCAAGAAGATTATGACCAAGAATGAGAACAAGACCTATAAGAGCAATGAATTTTTGTGGTAAGAAAATAATCAGGGACATAAATACCATACTTAAGCCGATTACCCAGATGACCTGAAGGATATGAAAACCTAATGTTATATCAAACGTCCAACCAAAATTTACGATCGTAAGTTCAAGAATCACCAAAAAGAGACCTCTCGTTAAGAGAAAGAATGAGAGCTTTTTCTTATTTTTACGATGAATTCCAAACAAATAAGCAGAAACTCCCGAAAGAAAGATGAAAATCGGTGCACAAAACTGAGTGATCCATCGAGTAAAGAACAGTAATGGGGCCAGGTTAGGTGCATTGACGGGTATGGCAAAGAACGTACCATAGCCGAAATAAATCCGAACATGGTCTAAAGCCATGAGTATGATGGCTATACCACGCAGCATATCGATACTTCTTATTCTATGGTTATTCATAATTTCTGAATTTTTATGAGTTAAAAAATTTCTTAACAGGCTTGAAATTATCAACAGAAATTGATGGAGTATAAAAACAATTTCCCACTTTCATCGTCAAGATTAAAAATGTGGAAAAATTTGAGACATTATTAAAAATTATTAAAAATTTTTATATATTTGTTCCAATAATGTTGACAAGGTTAACCTGATGTTTTTTTTAAAAAAGCATTTTTATAGCATAAAATATATATAGCAGGTTAATGGTCAGATAGGTTCATTATGAGTACATTAGATATTACGATCTTGTACGTAGAGGATGAAGTACTTATTCTCAATTCTGTAAGTATGATCCTTGAGAAAAGGGTGAAGAAGGTTTATACAGCTCAGGATGGTTTAGAAGGTATAAAGCTTTTTGAGAAATATCGTCCAGATGTTGTTATTGCGGATATCAGTATGCCCAAGATGGATGGGCTTATGATGGCAAGAAGGATCAAAGCGATAGATCCTTCAACAGTAATCATTGTATTATCTGCGTTTGATAAGAAAGAGAATCTGCTTGAAGCAATTAAGATTGGTGTCGAACGCTTTTTGCCCAAACCTCTCAACTATGATCAACTTCTTAAGATTGTTAATGAATTGCACTCCACAAAAATTCTCGAACGAAGAGTTGAAAAGGAAAAGTTAGCCCGACAATTGGTTGAGCAGGAACTTGAAAGAACGGAACAAAAATATCAAGACTTGTATGATAATGCTCCTGATATGTATTTTTCGGTTTCCCCGGAAGGAATTGTTAAAGACGTCAATCAATTCGGCGCTGAATATCTTGGATATACGAAGGAAGAATTGATTGATAAAACTGTCTGGAAAGTTGTTCATGAAGATGACCTGAAAGAAGTAAAAAAGCAGGTTTCGGAGATTTTCAAGAATCAGGAGGAATTCAGTGAATTAGAGTTCAGAAAGGTTCGCAAAGATGGAACTGTCCTCTTTGTTCATGAGCGTACCCAGCTAATATTTGATGGAAACGGACACCCTTGCGAGCTGAGAATTATATGCAGAGATATCACTGAGAGAAAGCATACTCAACATGCTCTCGAAGAAAGCGAGGAACGATACAGTATTGCTGTTGAACAAACAGGTCATGTTGTATTTGATGCTGATTATTTGAATCAAACCATCGAGTTGGTAGGCGCGGTTGAAGAAATGTTTGGATACGAACAAGATGAGCTTATTAACTTTCTTACGTTTGAGAATGTAAATCAGTTTCTTCATCCTGAAGATAAGGATAATGTATTGAGCACCATAGGAAAAGCTTTAAAGACAAGTAAGCGTTTTCAATTTGAATGCAGAATTGAAACCCGTCATAAAGGATATATTTATGCTGAAATCAGTGGTGTATGCTTAGTGGACACCTCAGGAGAGATTGTACGTGTACTTGGATCGGTTAAGGATATTACTCTGAGAAAGCAGGGTGAAGCAAAGCTACAGGAGATGCACGAATATGTGCGCAATCTTATAGAAAGTTCTCTTACCATGTTTATTTCAGTCGACACTGAAAGAAGAATCGTTGAATTCAATAGTGCTGCTGAGAAGAATTTTGGGTACCAGAAAAAAGAAGTAGTTGGTAAACATATTAATGTCCTTTATTCAGATGGAGAGGAGTGTGCACGGGTTGGTAAGATGCTGCAAAAAAACGGAACATTCTATGGCATTGTGAAGAATAAAAGGAAGAATGGAGAGGAGTTTATCAGCTACATTTCATCTGCGCTAATGCAGGATGCTCAGGGCAACCAGATTGGCAGTGTGGGAAATTCAATCGATATAACTGAATCCCAATTGAGAGAAAAAGAGTTAAGACTTAAAGAAGAACTCTACAAAACGCTTGTTGAAACAGCTCAGAATGGATTTTCTATTCTTGATCTTGAGGGAAAAATAATCTTTTGTAATAAGTATAAAGCTGACCTGTTAGGATATAAAGATCCGAAAGAAATTGTGGGCAAAACAGGACTTGAACTCGTGGCACCAGATGATAGAGACTTCCTCCTGAGAAACATGAGAAGCATGGTAGAAAAGGATACTGAAATTATTCATTTGATAATTCATTTGATAAAAAAGGACAGCACGATAGTCCCTGTCGATTTTAGAGCTTCGGTCATTCATGATGAAGATGGAAAGCCCAAACAGATTATGGATACTATGACCGATTTGACACCAAAAGATCCGGGAGAAAAAAAGTATAAAGAAGTAAAAGATAAGGGGAGTGAATTACTCAAGCATCTTTCCGCTGCTGTTTTGGAATTTGACAAAGCAGGGAAGATCAGTTATGGGAATGATTACAGTGCTACATTATCAGGATATTCAATCGATGAGTTAATGAAAATGAGCATTGCAAAATTATTTATATCTGACACTAAAGATTCAAGCAGCATCGTGAGCTATTTTGCTGATATTCTTCATACAAAGCCTGCTCCATCTTCGTGGAAAGGTAAACTTATAAAGAAGAGTGAAGAAACGAAACCAATTTCTTTAAAGTGGAATTATTTGAAGGATGAACATGAAAGGATCGTTGGATTTGTGGGTGTGGTGAATGAGGAATAAGATTGTGTTAGTTTTGGCTCATATTTGTTACTATACACAAGCAAGAACCTTGATTTTTATTATATAGATATAAAGTAGAGCGGGTTTAACTCAGTGGTAGAGTGTTAGCTTCCCAAGCTAAGAGTCGCGAGTTCGAATCTCGTAACCCGCTCCATTTTTTTCAGAATGCTGATAACACTAGTCAACCAGTTGGAAGACAGATTAAAGCAAATTTTCTCTGAAGAATATCAAAATTTTATTGATTACATTTAAAAAATTGACGATTTCCTGACTCATTTAAAACTCCACCCTATGAAAATATTACTCAACAACTCAAAAGTACTTACACAAGATAAGAATATTCCAATTGCAGATACAGTGTATATTGTCAATGACACGATTCAGTTTGTCGGTAGAAAAGACAGATTTAACGAAACACTTTTTGATGATACTCTAAAAATCGATCTCAAAGGAAAAGTAATACTTCCTGGATTCATCGATTGTCATACGCATTTTGTGAATTATGCCTTTTCTAAAAGATCTATCGATCTTACAGGAGTTGATTCACCTGAAGAAATGACCATGAGATTGCAGCTTTTTAGAAAACAATATCCAGATAAAACAGATTGGATTCTCGGTATAGGTTGGGATAAGAATTTATGGGATGATACTTCATTCTTTAATAAGAAATTTTTGGATACAATCATACCGGATATACCGGTTTCACTCTCGAGCAAAGACCTGCATTCTTTTTTGTGCAATACAAAAGCCCTCGAAAGAATGAATATCACATCAAATACTCCAGATCCTCCAGAGGGTAGTTTTGGAAGAAATGCTGAAGGATCACTCAACGGATTTCTTTATGAAAAGGCATGGAAATTCATTGATGAAGTTCAACCAAATCCAACATTCGATGAGCAGGTAACACTAGTAAAAGATGCTATCAATGAAGCGCACAAATTAGGACTGACTGGCATTAATAGTATGGAAGGGAAGGATGCTTATGAGTTATTCAAATATTTCCATCATAATAGCGAGCTTAAACTTCGAACATGCTGGCACTTCCGAAGAGAACTCCTCGATGAAATGATCGAAAATGGAGTGCAATCCTATACAGGTGATGAGTGGCTGAAAATCGGTGGACTCAAACTCTTTATGGACGGCTCGATTGGTTCTCATACTGCATACATGTTCCATTCATACATTGGGCAGCCCGATAATTTTGGTACCAGCATGTACTCGCAAGATGAACTTTTCGAACTTGTATTTCGTGCAGCTAAACACGGTATCTCACCGACCGTTCATGCGATAGGTGATAAAGCGAATGGTATCTTAATAGATACAATGATCAAAGTAAAGAATATCCCTGAGATTCAATCCCAAAATCTTCTCTATCGTATTGAGCATTTGCAGTGCTGCTTGCCGGAAGACCAAAAACGTGTTGCTGATGAAGATATTTATTGCTCGATGCAGCCAATTCATATTAGCATCGATGTGAAAACAACTGACAGGTTATGGGGTGAATTTGGAAAGAATTCATATGTTTTCAGAAGTTTACTCGATTACGGTGCTATTCTCGGGTTCGGTTCTGATGTGCCGGTGGAAACGCATAACCCATTTAGAGGAATTTATTCTGCTCTCGAAAGAAAATATCGTTGCGATCCTAAAGAAAAGAGCTGGATTCCTGAACAAAAAATATCAGTTGAAGAAGCGATTAAAGCATATACAATAAATGCAGCAAAGGGCACAAGAAGTGAAAATGTAATTGGATCAGTTACTCCCAGCAAGAAAGCTGATCTCATTGTGATTGATGATTTCGAGCATGAACCGAATGAATTCTGGTTAGAAGCGAAACCATATATGACGATTGTGGGTGGGAAGATTCAATTTAATTTTCTAACCTAAGTAAGCCTTTATTTTGTAATTTTATTCTAAAAATACTATCCAAAAATCAAATTTTTCAGCTTATTTAATAAATATATTATTAAATTCAAAAAATAATTGACAGACCTTCAAAAAAAATCCCATATTGGCATCGGATGTCATAAATATTCAAAAAAAGTCAAATCATGGCATCGGGAGGTTTCGTGTCCGGTACGTTTCTCGGTTCGTTCGAAGGTTCGATGACCAATAGACGGGTGAGTATTCCCCAATCATTCAGGAGTCTTATAGCACTCTCTTCACGCATGCTGGTCGTGGCTGTTCGCGGTAGGAACAAAACTATCTCAATATATCCGATGGATGTGTGGAAGAAACTGGAAGAAGAGCTCGAGCAGGGAACGGAAAGAGAAAAACAGCTCCTGAAAATGTTTCGTGTGTATGCATCGGTTTTGAAGATCGAGGGTCCGGGACGCATTCTCATCCCAAAGAAGTTATTGGAAATCGCTGAGATAGACAATAAGATCGTTTTTTTGGGCGAAGGAAAATTCTTTTCAATCTGGAATCCTGAGAATTTCCAAAATTACGAAGAAGAGATTGCTCAGCAATACGATGAAAAACTCGAAGAGAATGAATTTCTCTTGTAAATGCCCAGGAGGTACCATGAAAGTATCCATCGGACAGATCATGCAATTCAAGAAGATCAAAGGTGTCAAACTACCAGAAGGACCTTATAAGATCGACAATTTTGATGATGTGCCAAGGGATATGGAATTTGGTCTTTTTTCCTATGATGTGGAAGGGAATATCGCTCATTACATTGATGTTGAAAAATTGAAAAACGGCTCTGAAGAAGAAAAAGAACTGCTGGAAAAATTTAAGATGTATTCATCGTTGCTCTCAGTCGAAACGCTTCCTCATCTGATGCATCCCAAAGATATTGTGGATATCGAAGAAGTGAATGATCACATTTTACTGCACTGCGGTAATCGTTATTTCTCAATTTGGGACGAAGATAATTGTACTCATAACGAAAAGTATCTCGGACTGAGTCTTCATCATTATCAAATACCACAGTATATTCAATGAAAACCTTTCACATTCCTGTTCTGAAAGAACGCTCAATAGGATTCCTCAACATAAAAAAAGGAGGAATCTATGTCGATGCCACTATTGGCGGCGGCGGTCATACAGAAGCTATGTTCGAAAAGGAACAGGATATTCGTGTGATTGCATTCGATCAGGATAAGGATGCGATAGAATTTGCACAGGAACGGCTGTCAAAATATGCTGACCGCATAACCTTCGTTCAAAAGAATTTCTCATATCTCTCATCAGCATTGGCTCTTAACAGGATCAATAAGATCGATGGCATTTTCTTCGATCTGGGATTTTCATCGTTCCAGG
The DNA here is from genome assembly GCA_016932035.1 of Candidatus Cloacimonadota bacterium. Lineage (NCBI taxonomy): Bacteria > Pseudomonadati > Candidatus Cloacimonadota > Candidatus Cloacimonadota bacterium. The sequence goes on along the minus strand of JAFGDR010000020.1, from coordinate 24,544 downwards.
TTGACCAGGAACGGGGTTTCAGCTACACAAAGAATGATGCGCTCGATATGCGCATGAATCGCAATAATGGCAATCTTACTGCTTTTGATATCGTGAATTCCTATCCGAGGGATAAACTTGAACAGGTTCTCCATGACTACAGCGAAGACAGGTTCTGGAAACGGATCTGTAATGCAATTCTTCTTGCACGAACAGAAGGACAGATCAAAACCACTCAAGAACTGAGAGTCATCATAGAAAAGGTTATCCCCAAAGATAAAGCATTCAAAACGTTGTCCCGGATCTTTCAGGCGCTGAGGATCGAGGTGAATAAAGAACTCGAAGTCCTTGAAAAGGCATTGAAATCGTCAGTTGAAGTGCTTAAAACCGGCAGTAGGATCGCAGTAATATCTTATCATTCTCTTGAAGATCGTATTGTGAAGCAGTTTTTTAAGTATGAGAATCTCGAATGTATTTGTCCTGCATATCTGCCCCGTTGTGTTTGCGAAAAAGAGGTCAGGTTGAAGGTCATTACAAAAAAACCTGCTATTCCTACCGTTGAAGAGATAGAGGAAAATTCACGTGCACGAAGTGCAAAACTCCGTGTGGCAGAGAGGTGCTGATGAATAAAAAACCTTCCATACTTTTTATCCTTTTTATATCCTTCTTCTGTTTTATCGTGATCTCCAGTCTACTCCGATCGATATTTCTCGAAAAACAGCGAGAACTCCTCGTGCTCGAGCAAAGAATACAGGATTATCAGGATATTATTACCGACCTGAGAAATGATATAAGCCAGCTCTCCCTTGATACACGTATCATCGAAATTGCAGCCCGAACACTTGACATGCATTTTCCTGAACCAACACAAATCCTCAGCGTTAAACGAAACCAGGTATCATCAGACCAGGTAAATTACTCTTTATTGAATTTCATATCACCGGAAGCAGTCGCTTCCGACAAATAGCTCATATACAATCCCATGCAGGAAAATAAGGGCAGGATAACATCAATAAAAGTTATTTTCATCCTTGTTTTTCTCGTTTTTATTATTCGGCTTTTTAGCATTCAGATTTTGGATGTATACGGTTTCTACAACAATTATCAACGCTACAAAAATAAGAAGAACATCATTCCAGCAGAACGCGGTTTTATTTTTGACAGACACGGAATCGCATTAGCAGGGAATAAGAAGTTATATAAGCTTGAATTCTGCCCGAAATTGATACATTGGGACAAAAAGGATTCACTCTCTATCCAGGATAGAAAAATCGTGTATGATGAGATAACAAATATTGTATCACTTCATACGGATAAAACATATCAGGAGTTACAGGAGAGGATTGCGACATTTGAGGAAAAATTTCCTTACGGATTTGAATTGGTAAGACAGATCGATGCCGCGCAAAAAGATAAAATACTCCTTGCTTTAAAAGGTCAGGGAATATATGGGGTGATCGAATATAAACAAAAGTCTGAAAGGGTGTATCCCAAAGGTAATCTTGCAGGTCCGCTCATCGGGTTTTATGAGTATGATAATGATCGGGCTCTTTGTGGTATTGAACTCGTTTCAAACAATGAACTAACCGGAGAAGACGGTTGGTCAGAGGTCATTCAATACGGCACAGGTGACGACTACCACTTTGATGATATGCCCCTTCAGACTCCAACTGCCGGTAAATCGATCTATCTTACCATCGATGCTCATTTGCAGGCAATTCTTGAAAAAAATCTCAAACTTGGTATTGAAGAATACGACGCAAAAGGAGCAATTGGAATTATTGTTTCACCACATACAGGTGAGATCTATGCAATGAGAGGATTCAATAGGGAATATCTCGATTGCTCGGTTCGAGCCAGCCACACATTTCCCATCTATCCGATTAATTGGCAGTATGAACCGGGTTCAACAATGAAGCCAGTTACTACACTCATTGCAATTGAAGATGACATCTATCATGCAAATGATCTCATCGACTGCAGAACTCGAAAGATCGGTAACAGGACTATTTTTGACGTCAAACCTCTTGAATATCTTCCATTTAAACATGTACTTGCCAGATCCAGTAACTGCGGAATAACTCGAATAGCAGATAACATTGAACCCTTTAAACTCTATAAAACGCTCACCGAATTAGGATTTGGACATAAATCCGGCATTATTCTCAATGGAGAGAGCGCTGGTGTGGTTCGACATCCGAGCAAATGGTCAAAATATTCGTTGCATTCTCTATCATTTGGGCAGGAACTTACAATCACTGCGCTACAGCTTGCCTATGCGTATGCTGCAATAGCCAATGGTGGAAAAATGCTCCAACCTCAGATCATTTATAGAATCGAGGATGCTGAGGATAAAATACTTTTCGAGCCCAGACCAACGATTGTCAGACAAGTTTCAAACCAGTGTGCACTCGATACATTACGAGCATATCTCAAGATGGTCGTTGATGAAGGATTCGGGATTGGAACGAAACTTGGATATATTTCGATTGCAGGAAAAACAGGAACCGGCGAAAAACTCGATCCAGAAGGGGGATATATGGAAGAAGGCTATGTGACAAGTTTTGCTGGCTTTTTCCCGGTCGAAGATCCGCAGGTTGTAATGGTTATCATCTATGATGAACCTGACTATGACCACCGGTATGGAAGTATTTCTGCTGTACCAACATTCAGAACGATATTGGAAGAAATGACAGTCCTTCCTCATAATGATATTTTATACATTGCAAACGAAGCAAACCGGGACTATGTTCTTGTGCCTGATTGTATTGGCAAAACAGTGAAAGAAGCAAGCCAGATACTGGTAGAGCATAATATCGATTTTACCAGTTTTGGAGAGGGAGATCTCGTCATCGATCAGTTTCCAAAACCAGGCGTGACCATGCTGGAAGGTTCTGCACTTATCCTTCAAGCCGGTTTCCAGGTTTTCACGCAAAATAATCAGAATCCAAACTTGACGCATTAGATGAATATGAACCTTGAAGGTCTTTTATGAAAACATTGAAACTCAAACAGATAATCAAAGCGATCAATGCGACAGCGGATGTACCTGAAGATGTAGAAATCAACTGTGTACTTTACGACTCTCGGGAATGTAAACTGCAAAACGATAAGAATATCCTTTACTTTGCCATACCGGGTGAGACAGTCGATGGACACGATTTTGTGCAGGATGCTCTCCGAAACGGAGCTTCATTTGCAGTAGTTAACCATCAACCAACAGGTACTAAAGATCATTCGAGACTAATATTTGTTGATGATACGGTCAGAGCACTGGATGCACTCGGGAAGTATTATCTCGACCTTTTTAATATTCCCAAGATTGCATTAACCGGTTCGGTAGGGAAGACCATCAGCAAAGAGTTTATTGCGAATGTGCTTTCACAAAGGTATACAGTTCACCGAAGCAAAGGGAATTTCAATACTATTATTGGATTGCCTATAACTATTTTTGATATAGATGATTCACATGATATAGCTGTTCTCGAGCTTGGCACGAATCATTTTGGAGAAATACGAGCTATGACTGAGATGGTGCAGCCCGACTATGCGATCATTACGAATATCGGTCCATCCCATCTTGAATTCCTTGAAAATCTCGAAGGCGTATTCAAAGAGAAGAATGATATTTTCAAATATTCATCTGAGAATACGACAAAGATCTTCAACGGGAATATACAATATCTTGAAAGTTGCAAAGGAAAAGAAAACTACTTCTCATTCGGATTTGACAACAATAATGATCTTGTTGTAAAGGATATAATCCGTGTCGACCACAAATACTCTTTTCTTGTGAATGAAGATAAATATTATATCTTCAATGATGTGTATCATAATGTTTTGAATGCGATACCGGCAATCATTATCGGTCGGCAATTTGGACTGTCAAGAATGGAAATCCAAAAAGGGCTTGCAATCAATCCTGATGTTGGATTACGTATGGAAATTCGTACTAATCCTAAAAGGAACTGGACAATTATTGCAGACTGTTATAATGCAAATCCTCTTTCGATGATATCAGCGCTTGAATATTTACAGTCACTTCCACAGAAAGAAAAAATAGTTATACTCGGTGATATGCTTGAACTTGGTGAGAAAAGTAAGCAATATCACGAAGATATCGGAATTCTCGTACGGGAGATGAACCTGAGAAGATCGATTTCTATAGGAGATATGGCGAAATTTTATCAATTTATCATACATTATCCATCTGCAGAGAGATTTATAGACCGTTTCTCTGATGATATGTTTCCAGACGATGTTGCAATATTGGTTAAAGCATCGAGAGGAATTGCATTGGAAAAAATTGTAGAAAGGCTGGCAATGTAATGTTTTATCATATTTTATACCCACTCGTAAGAGTGCACATCATTTTTAATGTTTTTCAGTACATCACCTTCCGTGCGATCGGTGCGTTCATCACAGCTCTTATCATCTGCTTTATTTTTGGTCCGAAGATCATTAAATCGTTACGCAAACACCAGGTTACGGAAAACATTAACACCCTCCTGCCGGAAACGCATAAGAAGAAGAAAGGTACTCCTACGATGGGGGGTATTATTATTGGACTTGGCTTGATTGTTTCGAGTTTACTTTGGAACAATCTTACAAATCCATACATTCTCATAGCGCTTCTTGTAACCCTCTGGCTCGGTGCACTTGGATTTCTCGATGATTATCTCAAGAATGTCCGTCATATGGAGCAGGGGCTTGTTGAAAAATACAAGATAGCCGGACAGCTCATTCTTGGAATATTGATAGCTGTGACACTTTATTTTGGCTATCAGCAAAGTAACTCTATAACCTTTATTAATATTCCATTTTTAAAGGATACGTCATTCTCGTTAGGTGTATTGTTCATTCCCTTTGTTGCATTATTTATTACGTTTTATTCCAACGCTGTCAATCTCACAGATGGTCTTGATGGTTTAGCAGCAGGCACGATTGCACTTGTTGCTTTTGGTCTTGGTGTAATGTCCTATGTAAAAGGTCATATTGTTATTGCGGATTATCTAAAACTTGAGTTTATCAGCGAAGCTGGTGAATTGACAGTATTTACAACAGCGATTGTCGGGGCAATGCTCGGATTTTTATGGTATAATATTAAACCTGCCCAAGTATTTATGGGAGACACGGGAGCCCTCTCGATGGGAGGGATCCTGGCAGTACTAGCCATTCTTCTCAAAGAAGAAATATTCTTTATTATGATCAGTCTGGTATTTGTTGTCGAAGCACTCTCATCACTCATTCAGCGATATTATTTTAAACATACCCGCATCAAATATGGAGAAGGAAAGCGTATTCTGCTCTGTGCACCCCTTCATCATCATTATGAGTTAAAGGGCTGGTCGGAAAACCAGATCGTGATACGTTTTTGGATCGTGACAATGCTCTTAACAGCAATCGGTCTGGGCACACTAAAATTAAGATAATATGGATTGGAAGAATAAACGAGTTGCGGTTATCGGTTGTGCCAGAAGCGGCATAGCTGCAGCAAAAAAACTTAAAGAACTTGGTGCTATACCTTTTCTTTCAGAATTCCGCCCACAAGATGACTGTAAAGATGCTTTATCAACTCTATCACAAATCAATTACGAATGTGGCGGTCATTCTAATAAATTACTTGATAATGAACTGATCATCGTCAGCCCAGGAGTACCACTTGATATTCCGATCCTTGTAGCAGCAAGGGAGAAACAGATTCCCGTTTGGAGTGAACTGGAGTTTGGTTATCAACTCACAAAAGGAACATCCTCAAAAATTATAGCAGTAACTGGATCAAATGGCAAGAGTACAACGGTTTCTCTTATTTATCATATTTTGAAAGAAAGCGGTATAAAAGCACTTCTTGCTGGTAATATTGGATTACCCTTCACGTCATTTCCAATTGAAAAAGGGATGTATGATTATATCGTTCTGGAAGTAAGTAGCTTTCAACTGGATACGATCCAGGATTTTAAACCTGATATCGCAGTTCTTCTAAATATTACTCTGGATCATCTTAACAGGTATCATACACTTGATGCCTATAAAACTTCTAAATTGAGGATTTTTGAGAATCAGACTGGACAAGACCGAGCACTCTTGAATTTTGATGACCCGGAGTGCAGGATCATAACCAACAGAATTGAAGCTCAAAAATATTGGTATAGTATTGAGGAAAAAGTCAATGATTTAGTCTGGTTTGATGGAGACAAAATTTATATTGAAACTAAGAAAAATACTATAGAAATTTCACGTAATGAGCTTCAAATAAGGGGATTACATAATGTGAGTAATGCCGTTGTGTCATCTCTTGCAGCGCTTTTATGCGACGTAAAACCGAAGCATATACTTGCTGCCTTGAAAACTTTTACCGGTCTTGAGCATCGGCTTGAATGGGTTGCTGAGATCGATGGAAAAATCTTTATTAATGATTCAAAAGCAACGAACTGCGTATCAGTTGAAAAGGCACTCTCATCCTTTGACAGACCGATTAATCTCATAATGGGCGGTTCTGATAAACATGAAGATTTCTCCTCTCTTATTCCTTTAATGATAGAACATGTAAGAAACCTTATAATCTTAGGAGAAACACAAAAACAGATATATGAAACATTCGAAAATAATGTAAAATCACATAAAGTAGCTGATCTTGAAGAAGCAGTTCGATTAGGAAATGACCTTGCACAATCCGGCGAATATGTTCTTCTTTCTCCCGGTTGTGCAAGTTATGATATGTATAATAATTTTGAAGAACGCGGCAGGCACTTCAAAGAGATCGTGAAAAATCTACAATGAAGATAAAAACACAATTTCTGGAAGATTCTCTGATCTATATCATACTCATTCTGATATTGATCGGACTGTTGCTCATCGGTAGTATTGATTCATTCCAGTTCAAATCACGGAATATCGTATTTCAGACATTCTGGATCTTTGTATCGATTCTCTTTTTCTTCCTTTTCTCACATATTCACCTACAGCGTTTAAGGGCTTTTTCCTTTCCTTTCCTCCTCTTTGGAATGTTGCTCCTCGGAGTTGTTTTTGTTCCGGGTATAGGTAAAACAGTAAATTATTCAACCCGCTGGATCAATCTTGGGAAGTTCACATTTCAGGCAAGCAATCTTGCCAAGGTAATCTTTATCTTTTATATGGCTCATTTCCTGGCTAAAAATCAGGACCGAGTTGAACGGTCTGAGCCACGATATTTTATTAAAAATTTCTTTCCTGTGATCTTTGCTCTTGGGATATACTTAGGACTGATTTATTTCGAACCTGATCTCAGCACTGCCGGCATTCTGTTCCTGGTATTTGTGAGCTTGCTTTTTGTTGCGAAAGTGAAACTTACAACAATCGCATTGATATTCGCAACAGTTCTCGTCGTGCTTGTTATACTTGTTTCTGTCGGACCGGGATATAGAAGAGCTCGATATGTCTCATTCGTAAAATTCCTAGCAGGTAAAGATGTTCAAATCGAGCAAAATGATGACACGTTTTTCCAACCGAGAGAATCCCTGATAGCACTTTCAAACGGCAAGCTGACCGGAAGAGGTTCTGAAGAAGGGAAGGCAAAATTGTATTACCTCCCGTTTGCTCATTCTGACTACATTTTCTCTATCTTAGGTGAGGAATACGGTTTTGCGGGAAGTGTTCTGATCTTGATTTTATATGTACTCCTTCTTGTTGCGAGTTTTACACTAGCACAACGTGCGCATGATCCATTTTACTCCTTCCTGATCGCCGGTTTGGGGTTTGGGATTGCATATAATATCATTGTAAATGTTGCTGTAGCTATAAGCTTGATCCCGTCAACCGGTGTCACGTTGCCGTTCATTAGTTATGGGGGATCAGCTCTTTTGATTGATTCAATCGCAGTTGCAATGATCGTAAATGCCAGCAAGCGTGATCGTTACGAACGCATGGAAGAAAGAGAGTTTCAGTATGCTTAGGGTCGCGATAGCTGCAGGCGGTACTGGTGGACATATCTTTCCGGGAATTGCAATAGCTCGTGAATTACAAGACCAGCTTAAGAGTTGTGAGATCATTTTTATCGGTTCGAAGGATGGTATTGAAAATAAAATTGTCAGCGAAAACGGCTATACATGCATTCCAACTGATGTTCATAAATTGTATCGATATCTTACGCTAAAAAATCTTCTCTTTCCTTATTATATGATAAAAAGTATTGTTGAAACTCGAAAGATTTATAGAGAAAATTTGATTTCATTATTTGTAGGATGCGGAGGCTTTGTGACCGGGACTGCTGGTTATGCCGCTCACCTGCAAAAAATACCAATATTCCTACAGGAACAAAACAGCTATCCCGGACTCAGTACGCGTTTCATAGCACCCTATGCAAAACGGATATATCTGGGTAATCATGTTGCAATAGATTATCTGAAAAAGAATGATAATTGTCTTTATACCGGCAATCCGATACGCCAGCTCAATCTAACTCCTCGCAAAGTAGCGCAAACGGAACTCGGATTTAAAGACAGTAAAACTCTCTTCATTTATGGAGGAAGTCTCGGTTCAACACCAATCAATAATGCAGTTCTTAAAATAATTGAGAGCTTATTAGAAAAGGATTATCAAATAATATTCCAGACTGGGAAACGAGATCATTCAAAAATCATAGAAAAATATGGCAATCAAAGGAACATGATCATTAAACCATTCTTCAATGATATCGATCTAGTATATTCAGCGAGCGATCTTGTGGTATGCAGAGCTGGTGCGATCTCACTCTCAGAGGTTGCTTATTTCAGGATTCCTGCCATCATAATTCCTTTCCCCTGGGCCGCTGGAGATCATCAAGTGAAGAACGCCGAAAGTTTTGCGCAGAATGGTGCGGCAGTTATGATAGAAGAAAAGGATCTGACACCGGAAATTCTTTTGACAAATATAGAGAATATCTTGAATAATACTCAGCAATACGAAATTATGGCACATGCCATGAAGTCACTTGCAAAACCGGAAGCGACACAGCACATTGTAAGTGATATCTTAATGACAGCAGGAATAGAATGTTAGGAAAAACAAAGAAATTACATTTTGTCGGTATCGGTGGTATTGGCATGAGCGGCATCGCCGAGCTTCTCATAAATTACGGCTTTAAAATTACGGGCTCAGATCTGCTTTGCTCTCATGTTACCGAACGATTAGAAAAGATGGGAGCTCAGATCACGTATGATCATAAAGCTGTGAATGTTCAAAATGATGTGGATGTGGTCGTTAAATCATCAGCAGTAACAAATGAGAATATTGAGATCAAAACTGCAATGAAAAAGAATATCCCTGTCATACGCAGAGCAGAGATGCTGGCAGAACTCATGAGAATGAAAAAGGGTATCTGCATTGCAGGAACACATGGTAAAACAACAACAACTTCGATGACTGGAATGATACTGACCGAAGCTGAGATGCTTCCTACACTTGTTATTGGTGGTGTCGTTAAGAACTTTGATAGTAACGCTGTTCTCGGGAAATCTCAATATATTGTTGTGGAAGCAGACGAATATGACCGGTCGTTCCTATCTCTTTCTCCCATAATTGCAGCTATTACAAACATCGAAGAAGAGCATGTCGATTGCTATCCCACTATAGCAGATCTCGAAAATGCATTCCTCCAGTTTGCTAATTCTGTACCCTTCTTCGGCTTGATCATTGCCTGCATTGATGATCCTGCTGTAAAGCGAATTCTGCCGAGATTCGAAAAACGGATTTGTACTTTTGGGCTGGATAAACGAGCATCAGTTCGTGCTGAGAATATCAAACAGTCACATTTTGAATCGGAATACGATCTTGTTTATGCAAATAAAAAATTAGGAACCATTAATCTTTCACTGCCGGGTTTGCACAATATTCAAAACTCGCTGTTGGCAGCATCAATTGCACTCGAGCTGGAAATTCCTTTCATAGATATTCGTAATGGATTGCTGAAATTTACAGGCGTCTATCGCCGCTTCGAAAGAAAGGGTTTTGTTAATGACATATTTGTGTATGATGACTATGCTCATCATCCGACTGAAGTAAAACGAACCGTACAGAGTATCAAACAGGGCACTGCACGACGTGTGATAGCGATCTTCCAACCTCATCTCTATACAAGGACAAAGATGTTCTATAGGCAATTTGCTGAAGCGCTTATGGATTCTGATGTGATAATTATCAATGAAATATATCCTGCTCGCGAAGAACCGATCGAAGGAATTACAGGTAAGCTTATTTCTGATGTTGCAGAGGAACTCGGACATAAACAAGTATTATTTATAAAAAATAGAGCTGACATACCTCAAGAGCTCATGAAGATGTGCAAAAGCGGTGACTTTCTCATTACAATGGGTGCAGGAAATATTTATGAAGTTGCAGAGCAGTTTGTTGATCTTCTTGAAAAGCAGAATAAGAAGAGCATGAAAAAATCATGATTAATATTTTCGATACCTTTATCAAAACCAATAACTTAAATTGCATAAAAACAAAGGTTAACAGTAAAGATCTGACTACCATAAAGTGCGGTGGTGAAGTAGATTATCTTGCGGAACCAGAAAATATTGATGAACTTTCTGTTCTTTTTCAGTTTATCTGCAGCAATAACATTCCTTACAAAATTCTCGGTAATGGTTCGAATGTATTGATCTCTGATATGGGATTTAATGGCGTGTTCTTCTCCCTAAAAAATCTGCCATATTCCATTGAACAGCATGAAAATACATTAACTGTTGTAGCAAATATAGAATGTATCAATCTACAAAAAAAATGCATTCTCGAAGGACTCAGTGGACTTGAATTCCTGAGCGGTATTCCCGGTACTGTTGGAGGTCTCATCGCGATGAATGCAGGAGCGTTTGACCATGATATTTCCGAAGTTCTTGTATCTCTAAAAGTTCTGAATGACCAAGGAAATGAAGTAAAATACGTAAAAGATGATATAGATTTTTCATACAGAAAAACATCGCTTTCTATTTCCAAATTCATCATTACTGAAGGCACATTTCGTGTGAAAAAAGAGAATATGCACATTGTAAAGCAGCGTAGTGATGAGTACATGTCGAGAAGAAGATCATCAAATTTATGGCAAGTGCCAACATTTGGCTCTACATTCAAGAATGGTTCAGATTATTATGCTGGTGAACTCATCGAGAAATGCGGATTAAAAGGATTTTCCATTGGGGATGCATATATTTCAAATGATCATGCGAACTTCATAATAAACAAGCGTAACGCTTCAGCAGAAGATGTATATCTTCTTATTCAAAAAATGAAGAATGATGTGAAAAAGAAATTTAATAAAGACCTTGAATTAGAGGTCAAGCTATGGGGAGATTTTTCATATGCAGGAAAATAGAACACGAAAAAAGGAACCGGTCATCAGAAAGGCACTTATCATGCTTGTGCTTTGCGTAAGTATCTCAGGAGCAGGAGCTTACCTGTTGAAATTTGGTGTCACAAAATGGTCATATCTTGAGATGAAGGATAGTGAAGTTACCGGAACTGTTCATATAAATTCCGATCTCATTCATATTGCTCTTTCAGTTTTCAAAGGTGAAAATTTGTATCTTCTGGATGATGAGATTGTTCGTACCACATTATTGAAAAATCCTCGTATACAGGATGTCAGGTTGCTCAGAATCTTTCCGAATACGTTGAAAGTCATTATTCAGGAACGTTTGCCAATAGCATATCTTCAAACACAAAATGATGAATACTATATTATAGATGAAGAGCGTGTTTTACTTGAGAAAGTCAATCCACCTTCAACGTGTAATATACCAGTCTTTTGTGATATTGATTTAAATAATTTGACACCGGGGCAGCAATGTAGTGATAAAAACTTCAAAACGCTTATTGATGTTTACGGCATCATAAAAGCAAAATTTCCCGAATTCCTCGCATGTGTGAATGAGTTTTATATGGATGATGACGATGTCGTCATCTCTGAAAACGAAGGAGGAGTTCGATTTATCATAGGAGATCGTGATTTTGATGAACGGCTTGAGAAACTGGTTTTTGCTTACCAAAATTATGTCGTGGCAACATATTCTGAGATCGATGTCAGGTTCTCCGATCCAATACATGAATTGGTGATTTTACGATAATGGCAAGACAGCAAGTAGTAACAGCATTGGATATCGGTACAACAAAGATTTGTTGTATCATTGCAGTGATAGACAAAAATAATCAGTTGAAAATCTCTGGTATTGGTGAAACAAAATCCGAGGGATTATCACACGGTATGATCCGTAATATCAGAGCTGCTTCAGAATCCATTGATACTGCTGTGCGTACTGCTGAAAAAATGGCAGGCATTGATGCGGAAAATATCATTGTCGGTGTGGCTGGTGAACTTATTCACAGCTTTGTACGCCACGGGATAGCAAATATCATCAGCAAGAGTAAATACACAGAAGAAATCAATGAATTTGAAGTAACAGACACTGAAATTGAAAATGTAAAAAAAGATGCCATCAAGAATGCACCTTTGACAAGTGATCAAAAACTCATTCACGTTGAGCCGCAATATTTTATGATCGACAGTATAACCGGTATCATCGATCCGATCGGTATGACGGGACACCGCCTGGAAGCTGATGTTCATTTCGTCACAGCAGATATGAGTTACCTTAACAGCATATACCGCAGCGTACAGCTGCTCGGTTTGAACGTTAAAGATGTCGTCCTTCAACCGATTGCATCTGCAATGGCTGTTCTCAACGACGATGAGGTCGAGCTTGGTGCAGTGCTTGTTGATATTGGCGGTGGCACAACCGATGTTTCGATCTATTATAAGAACAGTTTGCGATTCACCTGCATTATTCCTTTCGGCGGAGAAAATATTACATCGGATCTTTCTGTTGGACTTCGGACTCCAAATGCAGAAGCCGAGAAGATAAAAATCGATTTTGGATATGCAATCCCTGAAAATGTTGATGATGATTCAAAGATCGAAATCCCAGGTATAGGAGGTTATCCATCGACCTTTCGTACAAAGAAACTTATTGCTGAGATCATCAATCCGCGAATGCAGGAGATAGCGAAGCTGGTATATAACAATGTAGTAAAGAGCAAATACCTTGAAATGATCACTGCCGGTATCTCTATATGTGGAGGAACTGCTAATTTAAAAAGTACAAATCAGCTCTTTTCCCAGGTATTTCATGAAATTCCAACTAAAACCGGATATCCATCATTCAAAGGTATTTATGGTGATACAGAAACGCTTTCGAATCCCAAGTATGCAACCGCGGTCGGTTTGCTGTATTGGGGTGTTAAGAATTATAAAAATGAACCACTTGCTCCTGGAAAAGGTTCGGTTTTTGATCGTCTTTTAAAACGAGTTAAAAAATGGTTCGAAATACAAAGCTTTACATAAATAGTGATCCCTGAGAAAGTCGATAGGGAGAAGATATGCTAAAATTTAATCATTCATCGAACAAAATATCCAAGATCAAGATTATTGGCATTGGCGGAGCCGGAAACAATGCTGTCAATACAATGATCACGAACAATCTTGGTGGTGTGGAATATGTTGCTGTCAACACCGATCAGCAGGTTCTGAATGTTTCTGCTGCTGAAGATAAGATTCAGATAGGTAGGAATCTGGTTAAAGGTTTCGGTGCCGGTGGAAAACCCGAAGTCGGAGCTATGTGTGCTGAAGAAAGCAAAGAAGACATTAAAAAAGCGCTTACACATTCAGATGTCGTTTTCCTCACTGCCGGTATGGGGGGAGGAACAGGAACAGGTGCATCACCGATCTTTGCGAAGATTGCCAAAGAAATGGATGTTCTCACAATTGCAATCGTGACCTACCCATTCAGTTTTGAAGGAAAATACAGGAAAGAAAACGCAGATAAAGGCATTGCAGAACTCAAGGAATATGTCAACTCTCTCATCATCATAGATAATGATAAACTACTACAAACATTCGATAATATTGAACTCTACCAGGCATTTGAGAAATCCAATTTCGTACTTTATAATGCGGCGAAAACCTTTACCGAGATCATCAATAAAGAGGGATATATGAACGTCGATCTTGCAGACGTGAAGACTGTGCTGTCTGAGATGGGATATGCACTTATCGGATTCGGATCTGCAAGCGGAGAGGGAAGAGCTGCAAAAGCTACACACCAGGCACTGGAAAATCCGCTTATTCAGGACATTTCCCTTGAAGAAACCAAAGCAATTCTTGTGAATATCACTGTCGGTTTTGATTTTGTGACCAAAGAGTATGAGGAAGTGACAAAGATCATTTATGAAAAGACAAATGAGAATACAAATATCATTCATGGGCTCGTATTTGATAAAGATCTAAAAGATATTATCTCGATTGCGATCATAGCTACTGGCATGCTCACATCTGACAAGAAGGAGATCGACATTACACCACCGGAAGAGGAACAAACCCAGGAAGACAGACAGAAAGAGCTCGAAGAGATCATGGCGCGGATCAAGCAGTCAGAACAACTTGCACCCCAAAATAATGAATATACAATGGAAGAAATCCGTGATCTATACATAAAAGAAAGGTCAGAGTAATATGGATTATATTATAAGACTTGTTATTTATTCTGTTGCGGTTTTAATCGTCAGCCGTCTTACTCACTTGATCGAGATCAAGAACTTTGGCACTGCACTTCTTTTTGCCTTTGTACTCGGTATCGTGAATGTACTCATTCGACCGATTTTTTTATTCATATCACTACCCCTAATAGCACTCACATTTGGCATTTTCCTCATCTTTATTAATGGTTTGATGATTATTATTGCAGGTGCATTTTTCAGGAATGTTCAAACAAAGGGCTGCCTTTCCTCTGCAATTGCAAGCGTGCTGATTTCACTTGTTGTATTTTTATTTGAGATGGTGCTTTTTCCGGGACAAACAGTCATAACTTATTAGGAGTGTTTCTTTACAGAAATAATACAATCAATTTTTATTGACCAGCTTTGTGATTCATCAGAAAAAGCGCATAACAAGGGTAGGGTCATGAAACTTGACACATTATTCTACCCCAAAAGTTATGTCATCAAAAAATGAATCTTGAAAGGATAAAGAACATGAAGCGAAAAGTCATTATCATGGGCGCTGCTGGTAGAGATTTTCATAATTTCAATGTGATCTATCGTGATAATCCTGATTATGAAATTGTTGCCTTTACTGCAACGCAAATTCCAGATATTGAAGGAAGAAAATACCCAAAGGAATTGGCAGGAGAATTGTACCCAAATGGTATCCCGATCGTTGCCGAATCCGAACTGATCGATCTTATCAAAGAACATAATATTGAGATGGTTGTATTTGCCTATAGTGATGTAAATTACGAATATCTTATGCATAAAGCTTCGATGGTAAATGCTGCAGGTGCTGACTTTGTACTTTTGAGTGCAACTGAAACAATGATCAAAACAACGAAACCTCTTATTACCATATGTGCTGTAAGAACCGGTTGCGGAAAAAGCCAGACCACCCGTGCAGTTGTGCGCTACCTGAAAGATAAAGGTTTGAAGGTTGCTTCGATCCGTCATCCAATGCCATATGGTGATCTTGTAAAGCAAAAAGTGCAGAGATTTGCTGCGATCGAAGATCTCAAAAAGCATGAATGCACGATCGAAGAGATGGAGGAGTACGAACCGCACATCGATATGGGTAGTATTATTTATGCCGGTGTTGATTACGGTGCAATCCTTGAAGAAGCAGAGAAAGAAGCTGACGTCATCGTATGGGATGGCGGGAATAATGATACTTCCTTTTACAAATCAGACAATATGCTGAACATCGTTGTTGCAGATCCCCACAGACCAGGTCATGAGCTTTATTATTATCCAGGTGAGACAAATCTTCGTCTTGCTGATGTTGTTGTGATCAATAAGATTGATTCTGCAAATCCGGAAGACGTACTTGAAGTTCGCGATAACATAAGATCAGTTAACCACAATGCAGTCATCATTGATGGTGCATCACCAGTTTTTGTTGATAATCCCGAATTGATCGAAGGTGCCCGTGTACTTGTTGTCGAAGATGGACCCACACTTACTCATGGAGAGATGAAATACGGTGCAGGTGTCGTCGCAGCAGAGCGTTGCGGTGCAGGTGAATTTGTTGATCCACGCCCATGGGCAGTCGGAACGATTGAAGAAACATTTAATAAATATCCTGAGATTGGTGTGCTCCTTCCAGCAATGGGTTATGGAGAACAGCAGATCAAGGATCTTGAAAAAACAATAAATGCAGTTGATTGTGATGTTGTGGTAATTGGAACTCCCATTGATCTTCGTAGAGTAGTAAAAATTGATAAACCTGCCGTACGTGTGTCGTATGAATTGCAGGAAATTGGACAACCCACACTGACAGAAGTGCTGGATAATTTTGTGAAATAGATATGTAGGAGGACGAGTGGCTTTGGAAAAAGACGCGAAAACTACCATAATCAAAGAGTTTGGTTTACATGAATCTGATACAGGATCTCCTGAAGTACAGATTGCACTCCTCACTCAGCGAATTGCGGGTATTACCGAACATCTGAAAGTCCATAAGAAAGATCATCATACACGACGAGGACTTCTCATGCTCGTTGGACAAAGACGACGACTTTTGGATTATATTAAAAACAAAGATATTACTCGCTACAGAAAGTTAATTAAAGCTCTTAACATAAGAAAATAAGGGCAGATTGAGCAGAGTATGAACCCTTTGTTCAGACAGGAGCTACATGGATAGTAACTTGATAAGAATGGAAACAGAGTTTGCTGGAAGAACGCTGACTCTTGAGACCGGCAGAATGGCCAAACAAGCAAACGGGTCAGTGCTGGTGCAGTATGGAGGTACGGTCGTTCTTGTTACTGCCACAGCTTCCAAAACAAGACGAGAGGGGATCGATTTTTTCCCTCTCATGGTTGATTTCATCGAAAAAATGTATGCAGCAGGTAAAATTCCTGGCGGTTTCTTCAAAAGAGAAGCAAAGCCGTCAACAACTGCAACACTTGCTGCACGTTTGATAGATAGACCCCTAAGACCACTTTTCCCGGATGGATTTAGAAATGAAGTACACATCGTTGTGACAGTTCTTTCGTATGACAAGAAAAATTCGCCTGAAATGCTGGGAATGATCGGCGCTTCGGTTGCTTTGAGTATTTCGGATATCCCGTTTCACGGACCAATTGCAGGCGTTAATGTTGGTTTTGTAGGTGATGAATTTATCATAAATCCTACTGAAGAACAGTATGAAAATTCGAGATTGGATTTAGCTGTTGCAGGAAAAGAAAATGCAATTATGATGGTCGAAGCCGGTGCATATGAGATCAGTGAAGCACAGATGCTCGAAGCATTGGATAAGGCACATGAGAGCATCCGAGAACTGATTGCTTTTGAAAAAGAATTCATTGCAAAAGCTTCAAAACCAAAAGCTGAGTTCGAACTTGATATAATCGATGAAAAACTCATTCAGGATGTTCATAATGAAGTATCAAAGAAGATCGAAGAAGCTTTGAATATTGCTGAAAAACTCGAAAGAAATACAGCACTCGATACGATTAAACAAGAGCTGATTGCTCATTTTGAAGAATCGCTTCCTGAAGAAGAATTTATCGAGAAAAAAGGTCAGATTCTTCAGGCATTTGACGATACTGTTAAGAAGTTGATGAGAAGGAAAATCACTGAAACCGATAAACGTGTCGATGGTCGAGGTCTTGACGATATTCGCGATATTACCTGCGAAATCGATATCCTTCCATTTACTCATGGTTCCGCACTCTTCACTCGTGGAGAGACTCAGTCACTTGGTGTGGTTACACTTGGTACCAGTTCAGATGAGAAAGTGATCGATGAGTTGGATGAAGAATATAAGAAGAAATTCTATCTTCACTACAACTTCCCGCCCTTCAGTGTTGGAGAAACCGGCTTTATGCGAGGTCCGGGCAGAAGAGAACTCGGTCATGGAAATCTCGCAGAACGATCTCTATTACCTGTGATTCCTACAGATGAAGAGAAGTTCCCTTATACGATAAGAATCGTTTCCGAAATCCTTGAATCAAATGGGTCATCTTCAATGGCAACAGTGTGTAGCGGAACATTATCTTTGATGGCTGCAGGTGTGCCGATAAGCAGACCTGTTGCAGGCGTAGCGAATGGACTGATTCTTGAGGGTGATAAGTTTGTTATTCTTACCGACATTATGGGAATGGAAGATCATTATGGAGATATGGATTTCAAGGTCGCAGGAACTGATCAGGGAATAACTGCTCTCCAGATGGATATCAAAGTTGAAGGTATCACTCGTGACATCATGGCTGTAGCTCTTGAAAAAGCTATCAACGCACGTTTCTTCATACTCGATAAAATCAAAAATACGATACCTGAACCTCGTTCTGAGATTTCTCCTATCGCACCTCATATCGAAGTTATTAGAGTTAAACCTGACAGGATTGGTGAGATCATTGGACCTCAGGGAAAAATAATCAAAGCTATCATCGAAGAAACTGGGGTTGCAATAGATATTGAAGATGACGGCACAGTTCGGATCGCATCACCAGACAGAGATTCTATTCAGAAAGCTCGAGAAAAGATCGAAGCTATCGTCGAAGAACCTGAAATCGGCAAAATCTATGAAGGTGTCGTGAAAAGTGTTCGGGACTTTGGTGCTTTTGTAGAATTTCTACCGCGTCAGGAAGGGCTTGTTCATATTTCAAATCTGGAAAACAAGCGTACTGAAAATGTAGCTGATGTGATCGGTTTTGGTGATAAAGTAAAAGTTAAGGTCATAGGAATAGATAAAGACGGGAAAGTTCAGTTAAGTATGAAGGACATCGACGATGCGATTATTGAGCGAAATAACAGACCAAGACGTCGCGATTTTAGTCCTAATAAAAAACGATATTAAATTATTGTGAAAATTGCCTTAGTTGTCGGGGCTCGTCCAAACTTCATGAAGGTGGGTCCCGTTTACTTTGAACTAAAAAAACACTCACGATATACACCGCTGCTTATTCATACCGGACAGCATTACGATCAAAACCTTTCACAAATATTTTTTGAACAACTTGGATTTCCAAAACCCGATGTATATTTAGGTGTTGGATCAGGAACACATGGAGTCCAAACAGCCAAGATCATGATCGCTTTCGAGCAATTCCTTATGCTCGAGAGACCTGATCTTGTCCTCGTTGCAGGTGATGTTAATTCCACTGTTGCTTGTGCCATCGATGCTGTTAAGCTGCATATCCCTGTTGCACATCTCGAAGCTGGACTCCGGTCGTTTGATCGAAAAATGCCGGAAGAGATAAATCGTATCGAAACAGATTGTATATCAAGCATGCTTCTGACACCTTCACGAGATGGAGATGAGAATCTTATTCGCGAAGGTATATCTAAAGAAAAAATATTTTTTGTTGGGAATGCAATGATCGATTCTTTGAAGAAGTACGAGTCCATAGCTGAAGAGTCATCAATAATGCAAGAGTTAGATCTTAAGAAACATGCATACGGATTGATAACGCTTCATAGACCCAGCAATGTTGACGATAAAGAGAATTTTAAAAAGATCCTCGATGCGTTTTCTGTTATTGAACAAGAAATCCCGCTTGTGTTTCCTATGCATCCGCGATCCCGAAAACAGCTTGAAATTTTTGGATTACTGGAACAAGTAAATGCTATTCCAAATTTGAGACTCATCGATCCTATTGGATATCTTGATTTCTTGAAATTAGAAAAATATGCACAGCTTGTACTCACTGATTCTGGCGGTATTCAGGAAGAAACGACCGTATTTGGTGTCCCCTGTCTAACATTGCGCGAGAATACTGAGCGACCTATCACAATAGAACTGGGTACGAACCAGCTTATTCCGTTGGAAACAGATGAGATTATAAAGCACGCGAAAGAAATATTAGCCGGAAATGTAAAGAGAGGAAGTATTCCACCATTGTGGGATGGACATACTGCCGAAAGAATTGTAACTGTTATGGATAACTTCGATTATTCATTCAAATAAAAGGTGGAGAGCATGAAAGTTTTAGTTACTGGAGGAGCAGGATATATAGGTAGCCACACGTGCGTTGAACTTCTGAATGCAGGTCATGAGATCGTTGTAATTGACAATCTGTCGAATAGCAAAATGGAAGCTCTGGATCGTGTAAAAGAGATTACAGGTAAAGATCTTATTTTTTATAAGATAGATATTCTCGATAAGGAAGGATTGAGAGAGATTTTTTCTCAGCACGATTTTGATGTTGTGATCCATTTTGCCGGATTGAAAGCAGTAGGGGAGTCTGTCGAAAAGCCGCTTATGTATTATCATAATAATGTAAATGGTTCAGTGTCACTCTTTGAAGTTATGAGAGAATATAATGTTAAAAACATTGTTTTCAGTTCATCTGCAACCGTATATGGCGATCCTCATACCGTTCCAATCAAAGAGGATTTTCCCCTCCACCCGGCAAATCCATATGGAAGGACTAAGCTAATCATCGAATGGATATTGAAAGATATATATGCATCAGACAATTCGTGGAATATTGTCCTGCTTCGTTATTTTAATCCTGTTGGTGCTCATGATAGCGGTAAAATCGGTGAAGATCCCAGCGGAATTCCTAATAACCTTCTTCCCTTTATCTCACAAGTTGCAGTCGGGAAATTACAGGAACTTGCAGTCTTTGGAGATGATTATCCGACAGATGATGGAACAGGAGTGAGAGATTATATACATGTCGTCGATCTTGCAATAGGTCATATCAAAGCACTCAAAAAGATAAAACAAAAATCCGGTTTAACAATTTACAACCTTGGTACTGGTAGAGGATATAGTGTTCTGGAAATTGTCAGAGCATTTGAGAATGCTTCTGGCAAGGATATTCCTTACAAAATCGTTGAACGGCGTCCCGGTGATATTGCAGTTTGCTTTGCAGATCCTACACGTGCAAAAAAAGAATTGGGATGGATTGCAGAAAAGGGTATCCTCGATATGTGTGCTGATTCATGGAGATGGCAATCAAATAATCCTGAAGGATTTTAATAGGAAAATTGATAAGGAGAAATTAGAATGAAAATTTCTATCGTTGGCTCTGGGTATGTTGGACTCGTAACAGGTGCATGTCTTTCTGATGTGGGACATGAGGTAACATGTGTTGATAACAATGTTGAAAAGATCGAAATGTTGAATCATGGTGAAATGCCCATTTTTGAAAAAGGTCTTAAAGAACTCGTTCAGAGCAATGTTGAGGATGAAAGGCTATTTTTTACTACCAATATCAAAAAAGCAACAGAAGATGCACAGGTAATTTTTATTGCTGTGGGAACTCCTCCTGATGAGGACGGTTCTGCTGATTTGCAGTATGTTCTGGCAGTTGCAAAAGATATTGGAAATTATATGAATGGTTACAAGGTTGTTGTTGATAAATCAACAGTTCCGATCGGCACTGCAGACCTTGTTCAAGCAACAATCTCTGAAGTATTACAGAGCAGAAATGCATCTCATGAATTCGATGTAGTCTCAAATCCCGAATTCTTAAAAGAAGGGGTTGCGATAGATGATTTCATGAAACCGGACAGAGTTGTCATAGGCACTAACAGCGAGCGTGCAAAAAAAATAATGCATGAAGTATATACTGCTTTTACGTTTCAGCATGATAGAATAATTTTCATGGGTATTCGTTCTGCGGAAATGACAAAATATGCGGCTAATGCAATGCTCGCTACGAAAATATCTTTTATGAATGAAATCTCCCGTCTCTGCGAACAGGTTGATGCAGATGTGGAAGATGTAAGAACAGGAATTGGTTCTGATCATAGGATTGGTTATAGTTTTATCTATCCTGGTGCTGGATATGGCGGTTCATGTTTTCCAAAAGATGTGAAAGCTCTCATTAAAATTGCCCATAAGCATAATTCGACAGCACGAATTCTCGAAGCGGTTGAAGAAGTAAATGATGAACAAAAGTTGGTGTTGGTTAAGAAAATTGTTCAAAATTTTGGTAATGATTTATCAGATAAGGTTTTTAGTATATGGGGACTTTCTTTCAAACCTATGACTGATGATATGCGAGAGGCTCCATCACGTGTTATTATCAAAGAACTTATTAAAAAAGGGGCCAAAATCCAGGCATATGATCCAGAGGCAATGAAAGAGTCAAAGCGTATTTTTGGTGATAATCCAAATATTACATACTTCGAAGATCAATATTCAGCCTTGAAGAATGCACATGCATTACTTCTTATAACTGAATGGAGACAGTTCCGTATGCCGGATTTCGACAAAATTAGTAACCTTCTTAAAGAAAAAGTTATATTTGACGGTCGTAATCAATATGAACCAGTTCAAATGGAAGAATTGGGATTTTCCTACTATTGCATAGGACGCCCTAAATTATCATAGGAGTGTAACATGGCTGTATTTTTCTACAATCAGGATAATATCAATACAGATCTAATGTTCCCGGGGAAATACACGTATGAGTCCTCTGACGTTGAGTTTATTAAAGAACACCTATTTGAGGATCTGGATTCAGAATTTTCGAAGAAAGTCCAGAAAGGTGATATTATAATTGTTGGTAAGAATTTTGGATGTGGTTCATCAAGAGAACAGCCCTCTGTTGGACTTAAAGCATTTAGGATTAAGGCAATTGTCGCCAAATCTTTTTCAAGGATATTTTACCGTAGTGCGACAAACCAGGGATTGTTGCTCATTGAATGTCCTGAAGCAGTGGAATCATATTCGAAAGACAGCAATGTCGAGGTGGATGAAAAACTTGGAAAGATTAAAGTAGGCGACAAAGAGTTCTCTTTTCCTCCACTGCCCGAACAAATGCAGGATATTATAAATGAGGGTGGTCTCCTTTCGCACATAAGAAATAAAATAAGTTGACGAGTTAATTATTCATAAATAAATTCGCAACCAAATAAAACTCAGGGGGTATAATGGAAGTAAAAGAACTTATCCAGGAGATTAAGGAAAATCTCGAAAAATCAGCAAACACAAGGTCGATATTTGGCGACATTATGAAAGTTGAAGACATGTCTATCATTCCTGTCGGCTCATTCACCATGAAAGGCGGTGGCGGTGGCGGCTTCGGTTCAATGGCAATGAAAGGCAAGTTTGATGTTGAAGAGACTAAAGCCGATGAATCTGGTACACCAACCGGTAAAGGTGGCGGACTGGGTCTTACCATTGATGTCAAACCTGTCGGCTATATCAAGATCAAGGATGGTGAAGCTGAATATGTTGAGATCATCGATAAGACAAGTGTTATCAAAAATGCACTTAAAGTCCTCATCTTCATGATCGTCGTATCTGGCATTAAGAATCTATTCAAAAGAAAAAAGAAGTAGTTGGAGCGACCTATGAATCATAAGTCAGCATGGATACTCAGTTTTGGATTGATTCTCGCTGCACTCATATTCGGGATATTTTTTTATGGAGCACGACAAGCTGATCAGACAATTCGAGTAGTAGGATACTCGACTCATGATTTTGAAGCTAATATTGTAAAATGGAGTTTTACGTTTTCTGAAACTGTTCCTACCGGTAATATTACTACCGGATATCAGAACATGAACAAAAAACTCGAAGGATTCAAAACTACATGGAATACTCTGAACATCCAAACTGAAGAATTCAATATCCAACCGATTTCAGTTCGGAAAATGTATGGTCAATATGGCAAAATTGAAGGCGACATCCTCGAACAGAACATATTTATCATATCAAAAGATCTTGATGCGATTGAAAATCTTGCGATTAATCCTGCTCCTTTTATCCAACAAGGACTTGCTTTTGAATATTCAAACATGGAATATTTCTCAACCGATCTACCTGACATAAAAATGAAACTGCTCGGAGCTGCAACACAGAATGCAATCGAAAGAGCTAACGAAATAGCTCAATCAACAGGAAGTAAAGTCAAAGAGATAACCTCGGCACGCACAGGTGTATTTCAAATAACAGAACCATACTCAACAGAGGTATCCGACTACGGAATGTACCAGACCTCAACAAGAAAGAAATCAATTCGAGTAACGGTGACCTGTACGTTCACTATTAGATAGTCCACGGGAGGACACACATGAGCTTACGTGAAGACGTATTTGCTTGGTTTGAAGCACACCCGGAGGAATTAAAAAAAGAGGGATATGGCTCAAATGCCGCATTGCGGGATGCCTTTCCAAAAGAAGACAGAAAAACACTTTCTAAGTATAAGATCCAATATTTACGCGAAATGAAAGAGGAGAACCTCTCAGAAAAACCAGTAGAGAAAGTAAAAAAGGAATTTAAAGAAGAAATATCCCAAGATGATCTTAAGATCGGAGACCATGAGTTTGATGAGATGATCAAAAAAATCAAACAGTCGACTCCAGCAGATTTTATCAAAAAACATCACTTCTTTATTTTCGCAGGACTGATCTTCATCGTCATCTTCTTTATTTTCAACCCATTTAAAAAAGATTAGTCATAGCAGATATTCACGTTCTGCATGAAGATTGAATTTCTTAAGCAGCAAATGATGAATAGGGTGCTTTATGCCCTTATTCCAATAGTATTGTATGCCATCTATCTCTTTGGATGGCGTGTTCTTTTAGTTGTTCTTGTAACAAACT
>JAFGDR010000019.1 GCA_016932035.1 Candidatus Cloacimonadota bacterium | reverse complement strand
ACTTGGTGCTGATATTGAAAGGATTGAGACCGACGCTCTGTATTAATAATGTTGAAATTCTGTAGAAATTTACTGGTTTCGTTTTGTTTTGTAGGATACTTTCCTGTCCTTTCGGGAACGATCACATCAATCATTACAGCTTTGCTCTATTTCTTTTTCATACCCACCCTCAATTCGATTGAAAATACATTATTAATCCTGTTTGTCATTGTTGTATCGCTCATATTTGTTCCAATTATAAAAAGTGCCGAGAAAGATCTGGGGCATGACAGCAGAAAGATAACGATCGATGAAGTAATTGGATTCTTTTTTGCAGTAATGTTCCTCCCTCATACACCCATGGTTTTTATCTATGCTCTGGTACTATTCCGAGTATTTGATATCGTTAAACCGACACCCATCAACCAGCTTCAGAAATTACCACACGGCTGGGGGGTGCTTGCAGATGATATCGCTGCAGGAATTGTTACTAACATCATAATACAAATACTGCTTAACGTCTTTCCACAATTCTTTTAAACCTTACGTACCAAAAAACCGAATAAGTATATCTTTCAGATTTGTCTTCCAGCTTCCCCAGCTATGTCCCCCATTAAATTCTTTGAAGGTAAACATATACCCCTTTTCAGAAAGTATGGGAATAAATGTTTCAGCGAGTTGCTTCAGTTTTGGTATGTCGTATTTCCCCATATCGATATAAATATCGAGTGGCAAGGTGTCGGATGATGCAAACGTAGTCTGTATTGATTCTTCAACATAGGATGATTGTGCGCCGATCATTCTGAAGAGTTCCGGGTAATGAAATCCAAGCCATAACGATATATTTCCACCATTCGAAGTACCTATCAATGCATGATCCTCTGCTTGACGAGAGACATTATAATGGTCATATAAAAATGGGATAACTGTTTCTGTAATAAATGTACTGTAATTTTTCTTTAGCTTTCCTGCATATTCTTCCGTCCGTTTTACTGGTGAGACAAATACTGCCACAACCGCCTTTATCTCTTTATGATAGATTAGGTAATCAAGGATATTCTTTGTCTGTGCAAAATCTAAATAATCCTGACCATCATGAAAAACTACGAAGGGAAGTTCATCTATTTGCGAATAATCGTAAGGACAATAAATGACAATTTTACGATCCCGTCCAAGATAATCACAATAAAGAAGTGTATCTCTTATGCTACCGTGTTTTATATCCTCATAATACTCAATCTCCGGAACTGGTTTGAGTGCATGCATACGTAGTTCAGAATTATCTCCAAAACCTCCGGATGATGTATTATTATTAAGAGGGTCAAGGATCCAATTAGTTCCGTCAATAATGAACTTATAATCGATTCGTGCATCCGGTTCATAACGAGCTGTATAATACCAAAGATCGGTATACGGCACATTTGTACAGAATGTATCCAATTGCCAGGCATTAAAGTCACCTGCAATATTGACAGATTTTGCTTTTTGCCGGATTAGAAAATAAACATTCGTGCTGTCCTCGATGATTGGAAACAACTCTTGTCGATCCATAAACGATTCAAGCAGAGAATATTTTTCCTCGATCGGTGCATTATTCAGTATCTCCAAAAAATTACTAACTGCCATATCAGCCTCGCTTAATGAAGGAATTACAAATAGAATTACTATTAAAATGATCTTCTTCATAATACTATCCTACTACTCTTTGAGCATACTGTGTGTCAACCATTATCATTTTTTATCATATGAAAAAATTGACAAAATATATAACAGCTTTAATCTTATTGTGTAATATGAAAGCAAAAGTGACATTAATTGACAAGCTTCAATTCAGCGCAGTAGCGGATTCCAACCACCCCATAATTGTAGATGCAGGTAAGGAGATGAGTTACGATAAAGGTCCAAGACCAAAAGAACTTGTTCTCATGGGCTTAATAAGCTGTACCGGCATGGACGTTGTTTCTTTACTCAATAAAATGCGTGTTCCCTACAAAGATGTTACGATCACCGCTGATGCGGAATCAACAGATGAGCACCCGAAGATATTTAAAA
This sequence comes from Candidatus Cloacimonadota bacterium, assembly GCA_016932035.1. Classification (NCBI taxonomy): domain Bacteria; kingdom Pseudomonadati; phylum Candidatus Cloacimonadota; species Candidatus Cloacimonadota bacterium. Next base: position 27,544 of record JAFGDR010000019.1, on the reverse strand, counting down.
AAATAAACATTACATATACGATAATCGGAGATGATATTGATGAGAAAAAAGTTGAGAAAGCTATCTCACTCTCGCAGGAGCGCTATTGCGGCGTGACTGCTATGCTTGAAAAATCATCAGACATCACATATTCATATAATATTGAAAAACCAAAAGCGGACTGATCACATATAATGGCACAACTAAAAGACCTGCTCCCTCTCAGGCAAGGTAAGGTGCGTGATATCTACGATTTCGATGATGAACTTATCATTGTTGCTTCAGACAGGATTTCTGCTTTTGACTACGTTCTGCTGAACACTATTCCTGACAAAGGAAAGATATTGAATCAGATTGCTGCTTACTGGTTTAACAAGACCCAATCGCTTATTCCTAATCATGTGATCTCAACACAAGTTAAGGATTTTCCCGAAATCCTCCGCAATGTTACAGATGATCTTGAAAAACGCTCAATGCTGGTAAAAAAAGCTGAGAAATTTCCCGTCGAATGCATTGTTCGAGGTTATATAACAGGTAGCGGATGGAAGGATTATCTTAAGACAGGTGCAGTATGCGGTATTGTTTTACCGAGGGGATTACAAGAATCTGAAAAACTACCTGAACCCCTTTTCACACCTTCAACAAAAGCTGAACAAGGACATGATGAGAACATCAGCTTTGAAGCAATGAAGCAGATCGTAAATACTGAACTTGCTGAAAAAATCAAACAGATAAGTCTCGACCTTTATTCTTTTGCTCATGACAATCTTATAGCAAAGGACATCATCCTTGCTGATACAAAATTTGAATTTGGTCTCTATAACAATAAGATCATCCTGATCGATGAGATCTTCACACCTGATTCTTCACGTTTCTGGGATAAGAATGAGTATCAACCCGGAACATCGCAGAAAAGCTTTGATAAGCAATTTGTTCGGGACTATCTTCTATCGAGGGGAATTCAACATAAGAAAAATATAACATCAGACGATGAAATCCTGCATCTTCCTGATGAGATCATTCAAAAAACCCGTGAGAAGTATATGCAGGCTTTTACAAAGATAACCGGACGTACTGTTTTATGAAAACAATACTCATAGTTGATGACGAGCAGGACACACTGAACTTCCTCTCATACATGCTCCCCAAAAGAGGTTATGCTGCAGTTACAGCAGACAATGGTTTTGATGCACTCCAGATCATACGTGAACAGCACATTGATCTTGTTCTTAGTGATATTGCCATGCCGGACATGGATGGTTATGAACTCTATTCTCAGATAAGAAATTTCGATGACCGCATACCCATAGTCATGATGACAGGTTTCGGATACGATCCAAACCACGTGCTTGTAAAAGCAAGGAAAGATGGGCTGCATGACATCATATTTAAGCCCTTTGAGATCGACGACCTTGTTCAAATGATCAAGAAGGCAATAGATTCAAAAATAACGAATAACTGAAAGGTGAATTGAGAACACTACTTTTTTTCAACACATGGAGGTACAATGAAAGGTAGGTTTACACGAAACAAAGTCTCTCCCAAAAGTCATAAAAAGATCATTTCTTTTATTTATGCCCAGGATATCAAGGGAGATGATATCATGAAACTTGAACATTATCTGGAAGAACGGGATGATCTGCATCACATCTATATTATTCTGGAAAACAATCCCTCACGAAATATCGTTACAATATGTAATCGATATAACCATATAAAACTTTTATACAGTAAAGATCCCGAGGTTGAGATCGAGGATATTAAACGTCAATTCGACGGTGTTGATGTTACGTTTGAAAATAGGAAATTTGAGGACATCAAAAATCGTTCACTTGAAAATCAATAAATATCTCGAAGCTGAATTTTCCCGAGGTGATCCTGTGATCACCTCTTTTTTTATAACTGAGTTTTCGGAAGGGAGAAATGATCTTTCTCAAATAATTCCACACATACATCAACTATCTTTTTATCATAAAGCTTACCGCTGTTCTTCTTTATCTCCAGTATGGCTTCATCGATTCCTCTTGCAGCTCGGTAGGGACGATGTGATGACATAGCTTCAACCACATCAGAAACGGCAAGTATCTTTGCCTCGAGAAGTATTTCCTTTCCCTTAACGCCATTTGGATAACCGCTGCCGTCCTCCCTCTCATGATGCTGAACAACAATAGTTGAAACAGGCCATGGAAATTCTACTTTTTTTAGAATATCATAACCAGCTTGGGGATGGGATTTTATTATACTAAATTCAGGTTCGGTTAATCGTCCAGGTTTACTGAGAATTTCAGCAGGAACATAAATTTTTCCTATATCATGAACTAATCCTGCAATATACAAACCCTTTATCTGATCTTCTGGGAGATTGAATTTCTGAGCAATCTTTTCGGCAATGAGTGCTACTCTTTTCTGGTGTCCAGATGTATAGGGATCGCGTATTTCAACGAGAGAAGTTAGAGAATCAACTATCTGTTGGAGAAGCTTCTCAAGATTTTCATTACTCTTTTGCAGATCGATCATGGATTGTTCCTGCTTCTCTTCAAGTTTGAGATGCTTAAGACCATATGCAAGATCATCTGCGAGTTCTTGCAGTAATTTCTGCTCTGACTCGTCAAAGGCATCTTTCTCCGAAGAATAAATTGTAAGGGCACCATAAATTGAGCTGTTGAACAAAATTGGGATCGCAACGAGTGAAGAAAATTGAATCGTGGCTGACTGCTCCTTAATGCACGGAAAGAAGGGTTGCGATTTCTTGAGTTTATTAAAAACAACAATACGTTTCTTGTTTATTGCACTGCTAATCGGGGAATCCGGTCCATTCTCCATATCCCACGATAGATCCATTTCTTTAAGAGAGGACGCATCAAATCCACTTTGTGCAACATTTTCAATTGATTTGCTTTCATTATGGTGAACTTTCCCTATCCATGCAAAGGGATATCCCCCAATATCAACAATAATGTCGCAAATCCTGTTGAGGAGTACTTGCTTATCCTGTATTCTGACAAGTGCTTCATTGCATTCATTAACTACCCTCAGCATCCTGTTTACATTAACCAACTCCTGTTCAGTTTGTTTACGTACATACTTTTCATCGGCAATTTGCTCTTTGAGGAGAACTGAATCTGCAAACTCATCGATCATATGATATAATTTATCTTTATTCAGTGGTTTTAACAGAAATCCATTCACCCCCATATCTATCGCCCTCTGAAAATAATCTGACTGCCCATATGCAGAAACAATTACAAACTTACTTCTCGGACTCGTTATCTTCATCTTTTCTATCATATCAAGTCCATTGAGTTTGGGCATACGAATGTCTGTTATTACGATATCCGGCTTATGTTCCATGAATAGTTTGAACCCTTCCTCACCATCAACAGCTGTGAATAATTTTTCTACTTTTCGTTCGATCAACTTTGAAATTGATCTCATAACAAGAACTTCATCCTCACAATATAAAACCGATATCTTCAATTTATCCATGAGGTCTCCTCTTTTGGATACAATCACTATGCAAAAAACTTCTCTTCAACTCAATTGAGATTAATATTATTAAATTGTTGTCAATAAAATACTAATTTATCTCAGGTTTTTGTAATGAGAACTTAATTTTTTGAGCGATTTTATCACTAATACCCGGCACACAGCTTAACTCTTCGAGCGTGGCATCCCGCAACTTCTCAACCGATCCGAAATATGACAGGAGCAGGAGTTTTCTTTTTTCGCCGATACCTTCTATTCCATCAAGTTCAGAATATTGTATTTTTTTATCTCGAAGGTTCTTGTGATAGGTAATCGCAAACCGATGAGCTTCATCTCTTATCTGCTGGAGTAATTTCAGTGCGTATGATGTTTTCGGAATAATGATCGGCTCATGCTTTCCCGGCTTGAATATCTCTTCGAGACGTTTTGCGATAGAGAAAAGTGAAATGCCATAATTACTTTTGTTAAGTGCGGAGTGAGCTGCAGAGAGTTGTCCCTTTCCGCCATCAATGAGGATTAAATCCGGCATCTCCACATCTTTATCTTTAAGGTGACTGAGATATCTTGTAACAGCTTCGTTCATCATTTTATAATCATCAATTCCGGGTACAAATTTAATTTTAAATCTACGATATTGGTTTTTCTTAGGCTTACCATTATCAAAAAAAACCATCGAAGCTACTGCATCTTCACCAAAGAGATTCGAAACATCGAAAGCGGCAATCGTCCTGGGAAGTTTATCCATCCGAAGTTTTTCTTTTAACTCCTTCACCGCAAACACGGTTCTCTGTGATGATTTTATATGAGCGAGTCTCTTTTCCTCAACGAGTAAAAAGGCATTATGTTTTGCCATGTCCACGAGTTTCTTTTTATCCCCTTTTTGTGGAATGTATATTTTTGTTTTTAATAATTCAGTAAGAAGCTCGTTATCATCCGGTACTTCTTGTGTAATGAGCTGCGATGGAATATCTTCTCGGTAATTGTAGTAATGAGTAATGAAACGGGAAAGTATAAGTGGCAGGTTTGCTTCATCGGTGTTTTCGAGAAAGTAATGTTCTTTTTTTATCAACTTCCCGTCTCGAATCTTCAAAATTACGCTGCAACATGCAGATTCAAAACGAGCTATTCCGATCACATCTGCATCCGCTAGCGATTGATTGCTCATGATCTGCTTCTTAGATATATGGGAGATTTCCATGATCTGGTCTCGTATCCCGGATGCCTTTTCAAACTTTTGCTCTATTGACGCTTGTTCCATTTTTTCCTTCAGCTTTGAAATAATGGCATCGGTCTTTCCTTTTAAAAAAAGTATTACTTGGTCGATCCGTTCACGATAATCCTCGTATGAGACATTTCCAATGCATGGTGCATCACATTTATTGATCTGGAAGTTGAGACATGCGCGATCTGCATTTTCTTGTTTGACCTCTTTAGGTATGTACTTCGTGCAGGTGCGTAATTTAAAGATCTTCTCAAGGAGCATCAATGTATGTCGAACAGAACGTGCTTCTGTATAAGGTCCAAAATACTTTGATCCGTCTCGATCAACTGATCTAGTTACGACTACGCGCGGAAAAGCTTCTTTCATCGTGATCTTGAGGTAGGGATAACGCTTGTCATCTTTCAATGATACATTGAATTTCGGACGATGTTTCTTGATAAGGGTGTCTTCGAGGATCAGTGCATCCATCTCACTGCGCGTCACGATATAATCGAGATCAGCAATTCTGCTTACAAGTACCTCTGTGCGTGGGAGATCGAAGCTGTTCCTATTAAAGTAAGAGGAAACCCGTTTTTTTAGATTTTTTGCTTTGCCCACATAGATGATCCCACCTTTGCTGTTCTTCATCAAGTAAACGCCCGGATTATGCGGAATAAGTTTTAGTTTTTCCCGGACTGCGGATTTCATCTGGTTGAAAGAAAAATTGATTGTTTAATTTTCCTAAGGTCGGTAACTTTGAAGAGCTTTAGTCCTATAAAATATATCAAGATACAGATAACAAAAATTATGATTAATTTTATCAGAATGAATACCTTGGTTGGAAGAAAATATTGTGATAAAAGCACATTCACATAATAAGCCACGATACCTGTAATGAGAGACAATACAACAACCTTAACAAATGTGATACTGATCTTCTTGAAAGATATGCGTCCGACCTTTACTTGGAGTGCCAAGAAAAGTATCGTTGCCTGCAATGTTGCTGCAATGGATGTGGCAAGTGCAAGGCCTCTAAGCTGAAGTAGTTTCATCAAAATAATATTAAGAATGATATTACAAACAACAGCAATTCCTGCAATGATCATTGGGATTTTGGTATTTTTCAAAGCAAAGAAAGCAGATGCGAAAATCTTCACCGAGCTGTGCGATATCAAACCGATCGAATAAAAAGCAAGTGCTGAGTAAGTCATGATAAGTGCCTGGTGATCAAAAGCTCCATGAAGAAATACCAAAGAGATCGCATCTTTTCCCAGCACTAATATAAGAGCTATTATGGGCATCATGATGATCATGATCATCTGGAACGCTTCCTGTATCGAACCGATGAGTTCATCAGCTCTCTTATGTGCAGTCTGCCTGGAAAACATCGGCAACACTGCTGCGCCAACTGCTACACCGAACACGCCGAGTGGTAGCTGCATCAGCCGGTTTCCGTATTGAAGTGCTGCAACACTACCTGTAATAAGAAGCGAAGCAAGAAGTGTATCCACAACAACATTCACCTCGCGGATACCCAGACTGATAATACCCGGGATCATCCTGTTCCACACCCCTTTAAGCTCCTTCTGCTTGAAATTTATCTTAAATTTATAAGAATACCCGATCGTCTTAAGAAACCGGATATTCACAATAAGCTGAAAAACTCCTCCAAGCAATACACCAAATGAAAAGAGGTATGCCCTGTACATGATATCTGTCTGAACAAAAAATGACACAACAATGATCGGGAGTATGATACCGAGATTCAGCATAAATGGAGAAAGTGATGGAAAGAAAAATATCTTATGGGCATTCAGAATCGCTATTATAACTGAGGTTAATCCAATCAGGAAAAGATACGGAAATAAAATGCGCGTCAACTTAATTGTAAGTTCCTGAATTTCAGAACTAAAGCCCGGTGCCATGATGCGTATAATGATCGGCGCTAGCAAGATACCAAGCATCACCAAGCCGATGAGTATCAACACAAGAATAGACAAGAGGTTCATTGCAAAGGCGACTGCTTCCTCTTTGGATCGTGTCTCCTTTATCTCTGTATATGATGGAATGAAAGCCGCTGCAAGAGATCCCTCGCCAAAGAGTCCCCGTAGCATATTTGGAATAACAAATGCCACACCAAAGCTGTCCGCAGCAGCAGTTGTGCCAAGAAAATGCGTGAGGAAAATATCGCGGATCAGTCCGGAAATTCTGCTGAGAAAAGTACCACTGGATATCTTGCCGACATCCTGTGTGAGATTCTCTTTATTCGTACTCATATATTATAGTTTGAAAAACGTGCCTTTCTTATCCTGGTATTCCTGTGGCGTGAGATTCTTTGTCATATCCTTTCCATCACGTATGATCTCGATACTGATCTCTTCGCCAATCCTCAGGTCTGATACTGCAAATTCTGCATCATTCACATCTTTAATTTCCTGCGAATCGATACTTGTGATGATGTCGCCGCGTTTGAGTCCTGCATTATCCGCAGGTCCGTTTTCATCGATGTATGTTATGATCACACCGTTGGAGGATTTCAAGCCAAGACTGTTTGCGATCGAAGGAGTTATATCCTGAACCTTAAAGCCGAACCAGATGGATCTAATACCACCGTATTTGATGATCTCCTGAACAATATTTTTTACTCGATTAGAAGGAATAGCAAATCCAATTCCAAGACTCCCCCCGCTTTTTGAAAATATAAACGTATTGATCCCGATGATCTCTCCATTCACATTCACGAGCGGTCCCCCGCTGTTTCCCGGATTGATCGCAGCATCGGTTTGTATCATCTTTTTGTAGATGCGGTCTTCTTTGCTGTGGAAATTCCTGTTTAGTGCGGAAACAACGCCAACAGTAACAGTCGGCTCGGAATCCTTGATAAGATATCCGAAGGGATTTCCTAGTGCAATCGTCCATTCCCCAATGATAAGATCGTCTGAATCCCCGAGGTATGCACGAGGTAGATCGGCTTCAATTTCTTTGAGTTTGATAACCGCTATATCGTTCACATCATCACTGCCGATGAGCTCAGCTTCAAAATTTCTTCCATCCGAGAGAAATACTTTGATCTCCGATGCATTCTGCACAACATGGCTATTTGTAATGGCATATCCGTCTTCGCTGATAATCACACCTGAACCGAGATTTTGAACTTCGCGCGTATAAGTACGCGGAAGGAATCCCCTGTAAAAATCAAAAAATAATGAGTTGAAAGGATTTGTTTGAACGACCTGAGTTTGTATAACATTTACACTTACTACTGTAGGTTTGATCTTTTCTATCGCCTTTGTGATGCCATTTCTGCGGGAAACAGTAACTTCATCATTCTCCAGCATTCTCTTGTCAAAATCGATGGTATCCCGTAGTGAATAATTTTGCACTTGCGGCTGGGAAACATTCATCATTTCGATTGAAGATGAATCTTTCTTCGTGATATCATTGAACTTGAGTACTAAAATATTAATACTCAGAAGTATAATAATCAACAGAAACAGCTTTTTCAAATCCATGAAACCTCCATACGAAGTAGCGTGAGCCCAATAAATTTGTTCAAGTTTTTTAGATGATTCATATTATGAGAAAGATATTTCATTGAGGGGAAATGTCAAATGTCCTATGATCTTAGAGCGTTGAGGGTGGGACGCTAAGTATGAATTTCAGGTAATGAAGTAGTGCTGAACATGTTCAACCCATTCGTTAATCCAATACTTAACCGTTGGGAAGAATTACTGAAGTAATCCATTCGCAAGGTCATAAAAAAAGGGAGCACGAAGCTCCCTTGTTTTATAAGGTTATTAGTATATTAGAATGCCAGTCTCGCACCAAATGACAGCTTGATACCGGTCGCGGAAGTATAGAGCGGAGAAGTATAGTATGAGACTCCCCAGTTGAAATCAAAGCTTCCAAGCTCAAAACCGGAACCCAGAGAATAATGCGGACGTTCACCACCACCAAAACCAAAACCTGCACGAACCGGCAACCAGTTCAGTGGATAATATTCCGCACCTACAGAGAATTTAGGTTTCGCGGATGTGAACAAGCTTCTCTCAAATGCCTGTACATAATCAGTATAGACTGTTATTTTATTGAACTTGAACGATCCGCCAAGATGGATTTCAACCGGTATTGTCTGCGAGAAATTATCAATTGCGTAGGTCGTATCTACAGCCATTGAGTCATTCCAGGTATCGATCGTAAAATCGAACGCTCTCACGCGAATATTATGCTCTTCACAAGATTTAGTCCAGTTGATCACACCAAAAAGATTTTTGATTGCCAGAGATGCAGTAATTTTTTCGGTTATCGGAGAGGTTAATCCGAAGTTTATCCTGTAACCATTACCTGCGCCGGGAAATATGGCAGATTCATGAAACCTTGAACTGTCAGAATCATAACCTGCTGTGCGGATGACAAGGTTATTATAGATTGTCAATGTACTATCTGTTGTCCCGACCTGTGAATCAAATTCCATGATCCTGGCATAGGCAACACCCATAATATATCCGAAACTCAGACCTGCATAAATGGGAGGAAAATCCTCGAATGATTGAGAAATTTTCTCCATGGGAATTCTATCACCATATCCGGCTTTGATCTCCCAGAAGGAAACAGCACGCCCCCTGTTATCTTCCATATCATAAGTTTCACCTATTTCGTTACCAAAAAGAACTAATTGAAAATACTCTTTTGAGAGACGAATCGATGAACGGGTCATATTGTTGAGCGTGAAAGCAAACTTACCTATCGAGCAAGATAAGGGGAAGTAAACACCAGCATTAGCATTAAGGAACAGTCCATCATCAGGGACTTTATCCATAAATTCCAGTTTGTCAGCGTGATTAAGTGTGTCTTTATCCATAAGATCATTATAGTATCCTAATGACAAACTGCTGTTTCGTAAGTCTGAGGAAAGCTGGAACAGGTTAAAGGTCATTTTGTGCTCAACGATTCCGAGGTTTGCTGGATTCCAATGGAGCGCTTCACAGCCCCTTGCTTTTGCAATATATGCATCTCCGAGTGCAACGCTTACAGGATTGGAGAGGGTGATACCCCAAAGAGAGGTTGCAACAAATACTAAAACTAGGATAACAATTATCTTTTTCATTTGTTACCTCCTGCTTCCTGAACGTGAACATCCACTGACGCATACCCGAATATCCTTAAATTATCTGAACCGCGTATGATGACGACTTCACCTCCCGTTCCGATGATGTGCATTTTTATACCGATATATACATCCGGATTTTCAAAGACGACGAAATCGTTATGTATCTTATCAAGGAGCACTCCGATCGTACTTGTAACCATCTCACCGCTGGTATGATGAACCGGATCGATCGTTGCAGGAGCAACATAGAATGAATCGATAACCAGTTCGGGATTCGTCCAGACCTGTGTTGAATCATTGGCAAACCATAGTTCGACATTTGACCCAAAAGGTAGAAGATTTTCAGCAGTAAGATTAAGAAGCACACCGTTCAGATTATCACGGATTATATTCCTCGTGTCTTCGTTAAGCTCCTGATGTTCGATTGAACTTAGTTTTACTGTGTGATCATTGATAATGAATTTGAACGGAGTTTCGATAGTATAAGACCCGCTGATGGAGTCATTCTTTGTTATCTCACCGATCGTCACACCATTTCCTATCGTTGCATAAGGAGATGTAGCTGTAACACGTCTGGGAACAATGCTCAGCATTTCTGAAACACCTCCTGTTATCACGATATGGTTCATCTGGTTGGGCAGGATCACGCCACTTGTTTCATCAATATGAATTCGAGCGGTATCTCCTTCATCATTACTTCCAACCATTTCAATATTCAACCAGCAGTTAAATCCTGTTCCATTGTATACATCGAGATGAAGTTCTGCACTCTGGAACTGCATCACATTTGAAATACTGTCCGGCAGATCTTCAATATCGAGATCTTCATCGATGTCATCCATTTCAAATTTCTTATGATCGATTATTCCTTTTACATAATTGAATCGCATCTCACCCATAACGATACTGGCTCTAACTTCATCTTCGTAATTTACTGTTACATATCCTGGAGTGGGTTCTGTCGTCACCACATAAGAATAGTGAAGCGAATCGATCAGTGTTGTTGAGAAGGGATTACTACCTATGCTATAGTCATCAAAGCTGATCGTTGTATCACCTGGACAACTAAGATCGATGATAAGTGTATCACCAAACTCGTCAAAAATCTCTTCAAATTTTACTTGTATATGTGCATCGAACGGAAGTGTGTAATGAGATTGAGGAATGCTTACATGAACATCGCAGCTATCTATCTCGGCAAAGACCAGTGAATATTCACCAGTTGAATCAACGGCAACTGTTTTCTCATCCTCAATAGTCATTTGATTAAATTTACCAATAAGGCTGTCGAAGATCAGATCACTCAAATGGATTGCCGCATGTACTGAGTCTGTTTTTGTAACTGTGATCAACTCGGTATTCGGCATATCGACTTCAACATCATAATGCACTACCTGATCTTCCCAAAGAAGTACCTTATGATCAGCAAAGCTATAGCCGGGGAAATCTGCATTTGTGATATGAACGGGATTATTAAATTGATCTCTGAGTTCTGTAAATATAATCCCAATTTGAGGATCGAAGCTGAGACCTGAAATATCGATATTCATCATACCGCTTCGAATATTTGCTTCCTGGATCAATATCTTATCAGATGCGTCATCAAGAGACAGGGAGTCATGCTGGGTAAAGGTTTGGATGAGATATCCAGTTACCTCATCAAACTTCATTTCGCCAAACTCAATATTTGTTGATACGATCATATCTTCTGAAATCGTAACATAATCATCAGTTGAGTCGGTTCTAACTTTATAAGAGAAATGAAGTGAATCGATGACATCTTTTGTTGGTGAAACGATCTGAAAGTTTTCAAAATCCAGCGGAAAATCATTCTGCGTTGAGCTTGCATCAACATCGAGCACTAAATGATATGGTGTACCGGTATCGTCGAGTAATTCCACGAAATCGAGTGTAACACGAGCATGGATTGGAAGATGATTATCAATATGAATATTACCGATACAGCTATCAATCTTGGCTGAAACAAGCTGTATTTCATTTGCAGCATCTTCGATCGAAATTGTCTCATTATGAGTTATTCTTTCTTCGGGAAGCCGAGCGCTTGCTTCACTCACCAACATTTCAGAAACACGGAAAGCAACATGGAAGTTATCTTCTTCCAGCACATCGATCGGTTGTCCACCCGTTCCATCAGTAGACAGACGAACTCGAAGGTAATTTTCTCGATGCACTTGGATTCCCGAAAGGTCAATTTCTATCTGTTCTGTTTCAGTTGGGTTTATCGTATGATCGATGAAGTAAGTAACGATCGGGTCATCTTTCAAAGGGGCTAGACCGCTATAGATCTCCAGCGACATGTAATAGCTTGGATTTATAGAACTCAACGGGATCTCAGTATTGTTTGTAAAATCAATATAAGCATAACCAGAATCAATCACTACGTAATCTACATTGTCATTTTCAAAAATTGAAAATACTGTATCAATTGGAGGAAAATTATAGATTGGGGGTATCGGTGTGTTATAAATCGGACCTACTCCTGGTATTTCTGATCGAACAAAGTCGAGGACAAATACCTCAGAGTATGAGTTACCGGTTTCTTCAACCTCAATTTTATCAAGAGCTCGCTCGAAATATTGGGAGTGTCCATCAATATTCAGTCTATCACCAACACTCATGCCGAAGGTTTGATCCCGACCATCGATCTCGAGCTCATCGCCGATCTCCTTGTCGAGTGTTTCGGTTTTTCCTTCAACTTTAAGTTCATCACCTACATTCTTTGACTCAATATCTTCGGTCATAGAAAAGAAGAGCGTATCGTTGTCCAAACGAATAATGTAGGTATCTGTTGTGTCCTCAAGTTCATGCATATACACTCGTTCATTAATGAGTGGTATTTCAAGTGTGACATCCCATTCGGGGGGATCCCAACTCTTTATTGTGCATGAACTTATGATAAGAATTACAACAGATAGGAGTAATAAAGTATAGTTCTTTTTCATAGATTCTCCTTATCTAAGGATGTTAACTTTTCTCAAAACTGGTTGACTCTGTTCAAAATGTATTTTATAAAAATAGGTTCCATTCGCAACATTCTTGTCTGTAGAATCTTTACCATTCCAGGTAACTGAATGTGAACCAATCGTATAATTTTCATCTGTTAAGACTGCGATCTTTTGTCCTTTGAGATTGAATACTTCGATTCGGACATTCTGAGGTTTTGAAAGTGTGAATGAAATTTCGTTTGTATCATTGAATGGATTGGGATATACAGAAATATTATGATCCTCGGGTACATATCCGGGATCGATTGCGTAATCAAGAGACCATACTACGTCAAGGGTGAAATATGTAGATTCATCAAAGGTGATTGTGGTTACTCCTTCATCAAAACCAATAAGAGTTCCGCCAGTGACGTTTGTGGGTTCGTTTCCGGTAAAGAATTCGATCATACATGCTTCGCTTACATATCCGTTTGCTGAGGTTGCACCAATATTCAGCGCCAATATCACCCGCGTATCACTATTTATCAAAGGTGTGCTTCCGTAGTTAAATATCATACCGCTTGTAAGCTGAATATTTCTTGGAATATCTCCATTTTTTGCAACGTGTAAAATGCTGCAATCAAAACCAAGGGTTGTTCCAAAGAAGTCATATGTCTGAACATCTATTGTTTCACCGACTAAAAGAAGAGCTTTTTCAGTATCCATCTCAATTGATCCACCTGAGAAGTTAGCTTCATTGATAGGCACATAGGTGATATCTCTTGTTGTTGCCAATGTCGGCATAAGAAATGAAGTAAAAAGTCCATAATCTGCATTGATTGTTGCCCTTGTAACGGTATGAGTTGCTGGTACATTGTAAGTTCCGTCATCATGATAATCATCATAATTATCGAGGACCATTGCTATGGGGGAATTTATAAAGAAGTTCAGATCAACATCATTCACGCTATAAACTGAGCCATTTGTATCGAGAGAAAAACCATTTCCGGTTGAACCTCCACCATTTCCATGAAGAAGATATGCATAATTGTGTGTTTCAGTTGATCCTATATAATCAATAATAGTAAAATATGAATTATTTATAAATGTAATGTTTCTTAAAAAATCTGTGTCCTGATAGTTTGTGGTTATCTGGGCAAAATCTAAACCTTCAGTATCATAGGTGTATCCGAGTTCAGCATCGGTTCCTTCAGAAGTCGTAAGAGACGCAGCAGGAGGACCTTCGCCATCCACAAGTATCATACTATGATTTTTAGCATAACGCACACTGTCTCTTTTATCCCAGCTGATATATCCAGAATCCATTGCAAGCAACTCACCAAGAGCGTAGATAATAAAACTTCCATTATCGGGATGCTCATGAGTACGACCTCCTTCGCGAGCTTGCCCGTTTTCAGCAAGTGCACACATATAAACTGCATCTTCTCCCCAATCACTTCGAAATACTGCTTGTCCGGCATCAGGCATGATTTGGGTTGGAGGAAAATCTGGTAGAGTGGTCCCGGGATAAGCAATATCATCATATGTGCAGATCATCTCTACGTCTATATTATCAGAAGTTGCGTCAACAAAATATGAATCTGTACAATTTACATAATCCCACGCAGCAATATCGTCCGCATAAATGGGAGCAAGCATGCCGTTATAGAAAAGGGGATTTAGAAAACTATCATCAAAGTTTGGACGTGCACCATTGGGTTGACGGATTTTAATACACCAATCTGTTATCGCTTGGAAATTATCTTGCTCAGTAAGTGGAGATAAATACTCACCTCCGTAATCCTCGGACTCACCATCAACAAAATTATTGTGTGAAATAGCAAAAGGAAGATAACTGGTAGCGGTGAATGACAAGTAATGAGGACCTTCTGCCCACATGCCCTGTTCATTAACAAGCCAGTCATTAAACTGCTGATTTGTTTTCTGCATGCAATAATTGATCCAGGTCTGAGGTTGCTTATCTGCATCACCTGTAGTCTCAGTATTTAGAACGATTGCACACATACCAAGTGCAGAAGCAAACTTGACACCATAATTGATCTTTTCTCCAAAGCCCAGATCCCACATGAGATGCAATGTATTTGTATATGGATTGCTTGAAACAAGATCATAATACATTTCTCCAGCAATATCCTGAATATTTGTCCGAATCGCTGTTTCATCATTCCCAAAATCGTAATTATTACCCTTCATAAGATCATAGGCAACACATGCTGCCGAAAGCATTTCGGAATCCCAAAGGATATTTTTGTACCGCTCATCCCAGCTCAAATAGGTTTCCCGTTGTATAACGAGTAGATACTCTTTAGCTTTATCTCCATATGAGTTATCATTTTCAATAAAAAAACGAAAGGCAGCACATCTTGCGACAAGTGCTTTTTGTAATTCCGAGGAACATGTTGCATAATCTTTCTCTGCCTTTGCCTTTATCTCATTATATATTGAAAGAAACGGTTCAATAGTTACCCTGGTTTTAACTTTACTTATTTCTACTTGACTGCTATCAATAAGAGTTCTTGGCCAATATGTTTTTTCAGGATGCCAAACACCTTGAGCATTCACAATGGTAGTTATAAATACAAATATCACTGAAAAAAGAAAAATTTTATTTCTTTTCATATTACCTCTAATTTTATTTATATGGCATTGGGACAAAAAAAAGAGTGAATGTCAATTTTTTCGAAAGAGTAAATTTACATATATTATTGGTTGGAATATTGTTTTTCTATAAATTTATCTTCTCAAGATATTCTTTCACTGGAGAAAAAGTTGTTCTATGTATGGGACTGATCCCATGTGCAGCAATTGCTTCTTTATGCTTTTTTGTCGGATAACCTTTGTTATGAATAAAATCGTATTGTATAAAATCACGATGATAAGCATCCATTATCCTGTCACGCACTACCTTTGCTACTATGGATGCAGCTGCGATACAGTGATAAATGTTGTCTCCTTTAACAATCGATTTTAACATCGCATTGTACTTCTCATCAAACTCCTGGTGTGGAAGATATGGTCCATCGATGAGAATTAAGTACGGTTGATTTCTGAAAGGCATTATAAGTTCATTCATTCCTTTAAACGTTGCCTGGAGGATATTAATCTGATCGATTATTTTGTGATCAATTACTACATATTCGTAATGAAGAGCATTGTATGTAATCTTAGCAAATAAGATATTACGCTTTTTGGCACTCAGTTTTTTTGAATCATTCAACTCCTTTATACGACAATCTTGGGGTAAAACAACTGATGCAACAACGACCGGTCCGGCAATTGGTCCTCTACCGGCTTCATCGATACCGACTATTTTCTCAAATCCTTGAAAATCCTTATATTCTGACCTCATGAGACCATTTTTTCAGCAAGACGGATAGCGTGGACAAGGCTTTTATCTGAAGCAACATTCTTACCTGCAATATCAAATGCAGTACCATGATCTACCGATGTTCGAATAAACGGAAGACCAAGCGTTACATTAACACCAGAGTCAAAAGACAACATTTTGAAAGGGATCAATGCCTGATCGTGATAAGCACAAATAACCATATCAAAATCTTGATATTTCCCTGCAAAAAATGTATCTGCAGGATATGGATCACTGATCTCAATACCTTCGCTGCGTAACTGCTCAATCGCAGGTAAAAATATCTCTATTTCCTCATTTCCAAAAGCACCCTCCTCTCCTGTATGAGGATTAAGTCCAAGTAGAGCTAATTTTGGCTTTTCGATGTGGAAATAATCTTTGAGTGCAGTATTAATAATTGAAATCTTACTTCTTACCAAACCTATAGAAAGAGACTTTGATATATCTGCAAGTCGATAATGAGTTGTCAGCAATGCAACATTTATTTTGTTACTAAAAAAACTCATTACGACATCCTGGCAATGTGATTGTTGTGCAAAGAATTCTGTATGACCTATAAATTCTTGGTGGGAGAGTTGGATATAATGCTTGCTGATCGGTGCTGTCACGATCGCATCAATTATATTTTTGACTGCATCTTTACCTGCTCTTTTAAGAGCTTCATACGCTGCCTGTCCGCTTTCTCGTGATGGAAAACCAGGTATAAATTTCGTTTCTTGCATGAGGGGGAACCATAGGGCCGAAGCATTTGAATTCAAGATGTCTTTTGAATGTGAGATTTGAGGAATACTATTCCGAAGGTCTGACTTGGGAAGAGCGCCATACAAGACAACCTTACAAGCAAGCTTATTGTTGTTTAAGGCTTTTTCAATGATTTCGGGACCGATCCCTGCAGGATCACCAATCGTAATACCGATTATTGGCGGCATAATTTCGAGGTAAAAAAAATGGTGCCGGGACGCGGAATTGAACCACGGACACAGGGCTTTTCAGGCCCCTGCTCTACCGGCTGAGCTATCCCGGCAACCGATGTAGAAAAATTGCGAATGACATTGTTTTTTGGTGATAACATTGGATGTCAAGTTTTACACTTTTGCATAGTTATTGTACAAATATCTTTACCTGTTTCTGAAGTTTATAATTATCAATCCAGCTTTTAAATTTCTTCTCAACATATTCCTGGCGATACTGGTTTTTTACTGAAGCAAAATTTTGAGGGGTTTCAACTTCCTTTTTCGTCACATAATAAAAGCCCCAACCATAATCAGTAAATCTTATGGGGTGGCTGTATGTATAGGGTTCTTTTGCAAATGCGCTTCTCACAATGATATTACTCCCAGGCAGGCTGCTGATCACATCATCATAACTGATGAGCTGGGTTTCTTGAAGCCCACCAAATATATATGTTAGATATCCTTTTTGCCTGTTCATGAGCTCGATTGTTAGATATTCGGTAAAAATCTTCCCTTCATCATATTGCAATTTTGAAAGGAATTCCTCTCGGGCTTTTGTATAGGCATCATATCCCTCTATCTTCTTACCAGTGACTTTATCTTCAAGAAACAAAATCGCATACCCGCCTTCGACAGTAAAGATCTTCGGAAACTTGCTTCCAATCCTGAGTCCATTGAGTTCTTCATAATCTCTTTTAGGAAATGTTATCATGCTGTCAATCACTGTGTATTCATCATCAAGCGACATATAATCAGTATAAAAGGTATCATCATGATGGGTTTTAAACAGCATATCTCTATTGGAATAGATATTATCAAAAAGAGTTTGAGCTTTCCAGTTTGCTGTGCTGTCTGCCATAGGAAGCTTCATCTCGTAGAGCACTTGTGATTTTCTGTTCTCAAACTTATTTTCAAGACCACTCTCGATATCAATGAGTTTAATAAAGAAGCATCCATCGGCAGTATATATTTGCGATGAAACCGCTTCCAATCCAAGTGTATCAACACACCGGAAGATTATCTCATCAAGATCATTTATATTGATAAAAGTATCATTCTTCTCAACAAACGGATGTGGTTTATAATACATATCTGAAATTATATCGAACGCTACATCGTCGTTAAGTGCGTCCTGAATATCCTGTATCCGCTTGTTGAACATTGGGCTCTCCGGCACGAAGATCGATTGTAGTTTCACCCTCCGGGAGCGAATGAATTTATCCTTATTTTCCTCAAAATAACCCCTGGCTTTTGAAGAATCAATAATGACTATGGATGTATCAATCGGTATAAATATATACGAAAAACGATAAAGATTTGGCTCGAAATATGCATTTTTATTCTGAGAATAAAATTCCTGAAAACCTTCCTGCCAATCGGTATCCCATCTATTTTCAAGGAGATTACCCACCTGCTCTTTCAGATCTTTCTTTTCTTTTGAAAGTACAAGTCTTCTGTCGTTCACAAGCCCGATCACATGCCGGGTTCCCTTTTTTGCAGTGAACATGGAATCAACAGGTGTTGTAAATATTGTGTCCTGGATCAGTGGATAGGGATCATGAAAATACGGCATATTCTCAATATATTTCTGGAATAATTTTATCTTTGCTTCAGGATATCCGAGCAGGAAATCATGATTGAAAACCATCTGCTTGATATGCGTGATAGTCGAATCGGCTTTTCGTTTCCTTTCTTTCTTGGTAAGCTCTTCAATGATATCCTCGCGCACCTTCTCGAAGGGCATTGTATCGCGAACGGTTATGAATTCATCGAGATTATATTCATAATAATTCCACAAGGAGTCTTCGCTGAAATGAATATCAATTTCCAGATCCTCAGCATCGAGTGTTACATAGCTAACATCAACTTCAAAAAGCAGTTCATGTTTAATATTATTATTGTAATAATTTTCAGTTTCACAATCGAAATAGTAATCCCTGCCAACCGAGATATAATCCTTCCAAATAGGCAGTGCAGCATCTTCAAAATCAGCTATTCCCCCACCTTTCTTGCCAATTGTTTTAAAGATAATCCATCCGTTCTTCTGTTCGATCGGATTTGAATAATACCTTCCCGTTCTGAGTTTAAGTCCCTTTTTGATAATTTCCTTGCTGTTGTCGAGTTTACCAATCCGATCACCTTTCTCAAGATATCCGGTTTCAAATACATGATGAGCTTTGAAAAACGGACTATTCTCTTCATAACCGGAATTGAGTAGGTCTGCAAGCTGTTCTGCATAGATACGCGCTTGGGCATGAGCGTCTCTGCGATAAGCAGGTACATATTTGTAATATGGTTTTGATGTTGGAAAGAAGTCGTCATCTTGAATATAGATTATTCCCAAACGAACCTTATCCGGTGATTGGTAGGAATATTTATGATCCTTGTGAAACTCTTTTACATATGCAGGGCTTGACGGAAATGAGGTTGGCATCAAGCTGTCCGGAATAATAAGATACTTCAGCTGTATCCTGGAATTATCCCGCACGTATGCATCATACAGTTCTTTATCATTAAGATAGAACTGCTCTTTGATAATTTCTTTTATCTTATCATCGAGAACATCGTCACGGATTCGATCTATGATCTCATGATACCGCTCCGAATACTGAAGTTTGAATCGCTGAAATTTCAACTCGTCAAACATGCCATTCGTCAGGAAAAGGTCGTTATCCGCATAGATCTGCTTAAACATAGTTTCCAGCTCTTCTTCATTGATAAAAATATTGTTCTCGTGGGCATATATTTCAAAGAGATATTCTGTTATGATTTGTTCGAGTGCAATATCCTTCAGGTCTTCATGAATTGTCTTTTGTGACACTTCCGAATATCGACTGGGATCACGGAGATATTCCTGCCATACCATCTCATACCTGTTTTGAAGTTCCAGCCATGTGATGGGTTCTCCGGCAACTTCTGCTACAATATTGGATTGAGAATATACTATCAGTGGTAGGAGCAATAATAATATGATAACAAAAAATATCTTTTTCATGATCTTATTCCCATTCAATTGTACTTGGAGGTTTTGAACTGATATCATATACCACTCTATTTATGCCCTGCACTTCGTTTATGATCCTGTTTGATATTTTCCGTAAGATTTGATATGGAATTTTTGCCCAGTCAGCAGTCATACCATCCAGGCTGTTCACAGCACGAAGTGCGCAGACGTATTCATACGTCCTGCCGTCTCCCATAACACCGACGGTTTGTATGGGAAGGAGGACTGCGAATGCTTGCCATATACGATCATAGCAGTAATTTGCCTTTAGCTCCTCGATAAAGATATAATCGATTTCCTGAAGCTGTTGTACTTTATCTTCTGTAATATCTCCAATGATTCGAACTGCGAGTCCCGGACCTGGAAACGGATGCCTGAACAGTATTTCATCAGGCAAGCCAAGCTCTTTGCCCACTACCCGAACTTCATATTTGAACAATTCTCGAAGAGGTTCAATTAATGTTAGATTTAATGATTCAGGTAATCCACCAACATTATGATGAGATTTGATAGTGACAGATGGTCCGTTCTCACTGCTGGAGGAACTTTCGATCACATCGGGATAGAGCGTGCCCTGTGCAAGAAATTGAACATTATCAAACTTTGAAGCTTCTTCCTGGAATATTTCAATAAAAAGCCGTCCAATGATTTTCCTCTTCTTCTCAGGATCAACGATCCCTTTTAATTCCTTCATGAAAATATTTTTTGCGTTCACGACAATGAGATGAAGACCAATGTTTTCAAAGATTTCCCGAATCTCAAAAACTTCATTCTTTCTCATTAAGCCTGTATCGACAATAATTGGTATGAGCTGATCGTCAATAACCTTATGAAGCAATATCGCTGTAACAGATGAGTCCACACCTCCACTTAGTCCCAGAACGACATTCGCATCACCGACCATGTCCTTAATCTCTTTGGATTTCTTTTCAATGAACGAACTTGGTGTCCAGTTCGGTTTTAGTCCGCAAATATTCAGGAGAAAATTCTTGAAGATATATAATCCTTTCTCGGTATGCGACACTTCAGGATGGAATTGGACTGCAAAAATATTTCTTGTTTTGTCTTCCATGGCAACAAAAGGAGTATTGATTGTGCTTGAATACGTAATAAATCCAGCAGGTACTCTCTCGATCTTGTCAGAATGGCTCATCCAGACAACATCTCCTGTTTCCAGTCCTTTAAAAAGTTCATGCCTTTCATTGATGATCAACTCAACATATCCGAACTCTTTTTTTAGGGAATGCCCGACCTGCCCGTCCATGAGATGACATAGGAGCTGCATACCATAACAGATGCCAAGGATCGGGATGCCAAGTTCAAATATCGCTGGGTCGCAAAAGGGTGCATCATCATCAAGAACACTATAGGGGCTACCGGAGAGTATTATCGCCTGAGGATTGATCTCTTTGATCTCAGTTAGCGAAATTTCAAAATGAACAACCTTACATGAAAGGTTCAGCTGCTGAACCGACTTGAGGATCAAATAAGTATATTGTGAGCCGAAATCTAAAATTATTATCATAATTTAAAAGAAGAATGGATTATGTAATTTTTCGTGACCAATTGTTGTCGGTCCACCGTGGCCTGTATATACTTTTGTTGAATCTGGAAGTGTGAACAGTTTCTCTTGTATACTTTTCCTGAGCTGATCTCCGTTGCTGTCAGGGAAATCATACCGACCGATACTTTCAAAAAATAGGGTATCTCCACTGAATACAAATCCGTCCCCAACTAAGCATATTCCGCCCTTGGAGTGACCTGGTGTATGAAGAACCTTTAAGGAAATATTGCCGATTTTGATGATATCTCCATCCTTAAGAAGCTGATCTGCTTTTGTGGTTGTCATCGGATAGCCAATAAAGGCACTCAGGTTAAGATCAGGATTACTTAATTTTTCATTATCCTCTTCATGAATGCACAGTGTAGCATCGGTTAGTTTTTTCAGTTGTGAGTTCGCCAGGATATGATCAGCATGCCCGTGTGTATTTATGATGTATTTGATCTCAAAACCCAATCTTTTTGCTTCCTTTGCAATTTCCTCTGCATTGTTAGCAGGATCGATAACTACTCCAACCCCCTCTTCTTTATCCCAGATGAGATACGTGTTCGTTTCGAATTCTTTGAGGAGGATCAGTCGTTTAATGGGCATGTTTTGTTTTCCTGTAATCTAATATTTGGTTAAAATAATTTTCTTTAAGAAGAGCTTGTCCATATTCTTCGTTTTTGCGTGCAAAACCATGATAATCCGAACCACCTGTCATCAGAAGCCCATAGCGTTCAGCCAGTTCAATATAATTTTGTCGTTGATATTGGCTGTGAAGAGGATAAAAAACCTCGAGACCGTCAAGACCGAAATCGACAAGGTCCGCAATAATAAAATCATTTTTTATTACGCCGGGATGAGCCAAAATTGCAATACCGCCAGCTTCTTTGATGATCTTGATAACTTCTTCTGGCGGGAAGGTCGGTTTTCGCACATACGCAGGTCTGTCATTGCCGATGTAATGCCAGAATGCTTCTTCATAGGTTGTATATTCTTTTTCAGCCATTGCAGTTGCAATATGAGGACGTCCCACGACTTTTTTGTTTTCAACGTGCTCGAAAACATCTTTAAGTTTCAACCTGATCCCGTATTCATCTAATTTATCGAGTATCTTCTGCGCCCGAAGAATACGTCCCTTTTGTAAATACTTCAACATATTGACGAGTTGCCGGTTATGCACATCGACAAAATAGGCCAGAATGTGCACATCAAAAGATTGGAAATAACTGCTTATTTCAACTCCCGGGACAAGTTCGATATTCATTCGCCGTGCAAATCTTTTACCAACCTGATACCCGTCCAAAGTATCATGGTCGGTTATGGAGATTACATCGAATCCCTGCTCTTTTGTTTCTTTAATAATATCTCGTGGATGCTTCGTGCCGTCAGAAAAATTTGAGTGTATATGTAGATCAATTTTTTTCATTATGCTCTTGTTCCTTTGCCGCATTTTCCCCTGCGATATATCCTGTTGAAAAAGCTGCTTGCAGATTGTATCCCCCGGTATCACCATCGATATCCAACACTTCTCCTGCAAAATACAGATTTTTGATCTTCTTTGATTCCATCGTACCAGGGTCAACTTCTGATAGTGCCACCCCGCCTGAGGTTATGATCGCCTCTTCCATAGGTCTCGTACCTGTGATCGTGAAGGTAAGATTCTTTAGATTCCGTACAATGGTTTCTCTATGTTGTTTATTAATAGTTGCTATATGAATGTCTTCCGGTATGCCTGTTCTTAAAATAAAATAGGGAACCAGCTGTTCCGGGAGCAGTTCTTTCAGCATTCTCAAATATGTTAATTTTCCATTATTTTGAATTTCTCGTAATATCCTTTCATGCACCTTCTGCTCGTCAAGAGCCGGTTTCACGTCGACATGTAAGGTTAGATAGTCTTCCTGAACTTCTTCTTTGACCATGCTGCTTAATCTCAGGATCGCTGAGCCGTCTGCACCCCATTCCGTAAAGAAAAACTCTCCGAAAGTACTTGCAAGAAGATGATCATCATTTGTCACTGAAACTTCTACATTTTTCAGCTTGAGACCATCAAGTTGCGGATCAATATCTTGAAGATTAAAAGGTACAAGACCGGGATATAAATCAGTTACTTTATGACCGGTTACGCGCGCAAATTGATATCCATCTCCCGAAGAACCGGTTTGCGGATAGGACTTCCCGCCAGTTGCAATGATGATAGCATCACAAAGCAACGTGCCCTTCTCATGAACAACCCCACCTGCCGCATGTTGATAATGAAGCAGCTCTTTGGCAGCGGAATTATATTCAATATGTACGCCCAAATCCTTGAGATACTCAACAAAAACATCCACGACATCCCACGAATTGTCAGAATCGGGATAGATACGTCCTCCGGACAGTTCTTTCAAAACAAGACCGTGTTTCTGCAGAAATTCCATCAAATCTTTATTGTAGAAGCGATTGAAAGTATTGATGAGAAATTTGCCATTCTCACCATACTTCTCGACGAATGTCATTATTTCCGTTTCCGTATTGGTAATATTACATCGCCCCTTGCCGGTGAGGGAGAGTTTCAAACCGAGTTTGTTCTTTTTTTCAAGAAGCGTGACGTCTGCTCCGCATTCAGCAGCTCTGCATGCTGCCATCATACCGGCAGGACCACCGCCGATTACTGCAACTCTTGTCATAACAACTACTTCACCGCACGAATCGTGCTTACAAAATCCATGACCAGCGTGAATATTTAGAACTTATCGACGAGTTCTGCTAAGGAATCTACTGCAGAAATATAGGATTCAAAGAATGTGATTAATTCTTCGTTTTTGAGTTTAAGATGTCGGTTCTTTATCTTATAGGCTGCTTCAAAGGATGACAGGTCAATTTCAGTAACAACTGAGGTTTTCTGGACCACATCGAGTGCATTGATCGGAATGTCGCTCCCTTTAACAAAGAGTATTCCTTTTAAAACGGGAATGAGTGCAGAAAATGATGAAACAACGAGACCATTCAAGATATATTTCTGATCGATGTTTTCCAGGAATGAAGCACGAAGGAGGAGTAGCTTTCCTTTTAATTCGCGTTCTGCTTGAAGGCGGACATGATCCGGTTCGATCGCTATATCTTTAAAAACATCGTCGCCGAAAAGAGTAATATGGGAATTCTTGATCGACAAGAATTCTAGCGGAAATGAATCAAGTGAATCATTGATATACTCTTCCGTCAAGAACAGAGGTGCAGTCACATGCTTCTTATTCAATTTCTTGATACATGTTCTTGCTTTGATAAGATTTCTGATTGAAATATCATCAAGGATGACTGCGACATTGATATCTGAATACTTCTCATTGAAATCTTCTGTGGTAGCACTACCGTAAATATAGAGAGAGTGCAAAGATCCTTTGAAAGTCTCCGAGTAGCAATCAAGTATTTCTTTATATATTGTTTTAGTATTTTTGGGCATACATATCCTTATGTTTGGTTCTTCTGGGATTCGATAAATGCTGTGGCGCATGCACGGGCAAGGTTCCTGATGCGTTTTATGTATAATGCTCTTTCGGACACGCTGATAGCTCCGCGCGCATCGAGTAGGTTAAACGTATGCGAGCACTTGAGCACATAATCATACGCTGGGAATACCAAGCCCATCTCTATCTGACCATAGATCTCTTTTTCATAGCGGTCAAATTCACCAAAAAGCATGTCAACATTCGCTGTCTTGAAATTGAACTCGCAGAACTCCTTTTCACTTTTCATATAAACGTCGCCATAGGTCATAGTATCATTCCACATAATATCTTTAAAATGATCAACCTGTTGAATATACATAGCGATACGTTCCAAACCGTAAGTAAGCTCTACAGGCACAGATTTCAATTCATAACCTGCTATCTGCTGGAAATAGGTGAATTGGGAGATTTCCATACCATCAAGCCACACTTCCCAACCAAGTCCAGCTGCACCAAGTGTTGGTGATTCCCAATCATCTTCGACAAACCGGACATCGTGTTCACGTATAGGAGTTCCGATTGCTTCAAGACTCTTGAGGTAAAGGTCCTGAATATCGTCCGGCGACGGTTTGATGATCACCTGGAACTGGTAATAATGCTGTAGTCTGTTCGGATTGTCTCCATAACGACCATCTTTGGGACGTCTCGAAGGTTGTGTGTATGCAACTCGTTCATCTTTGTTAGAAAGCGATCCGAAAAAGGTTGCAGGATGAAACGTTCCCGCTCCCATCTCCACATCATAAGGCTGACGTATAATACAGCCTATAGAATCCCAGTACTGTTGCAGATGAAAGATGATCTGCTGAAAGGTTAACGCTTTATTCATCATAGAAAGGATCGTGCTTTGTTTCTTCGATCAGCTGATTGACAAGATCGACCTTATCGTTCAACCGTTCCTGCATGAAATAATCGGATGTTAATGAATTAGCTTTTTCATAATAGTCTTTTGCAGAAGTGAAATAAGCATTAGCTTCTTTCTTATTCACTTTTCGCAGATCATTATATTTAATATATTCATCACCACCAGCGTTTTTCGCTTTCTCATCATAATCGACATACAATTGATAGCTTTGATACCCACGCTCATTATCGATCTCACCAAGGATAAGGTATGGCTCCGGTTGACCGGGAGCGATCTCTGCGGACTTCTGTGCAAACTGTATAGCCTTGTCATACTCCTTCATCTGGCGATACACGTCAGCAATTCTATTGTAACCGATTGCTGATTCCGGCATGAGTTCTATATATGTGTTCAATGCATCGAGAGCTTTTGCGAAATCCTGCTGAGTTACGTAGATTGCAGCGAGGTTCAGATACGGAGCAGGAGCTTTCGGGTTTCTTTCGATAATATCGAGATTCTGCTGTACAGCTTCATCGATCCTGCCTGTTTTCTGGTATGCGATTGCAAGTTTCTTTTCGATGTCACTATCCTCAACGCCAGCATCAACGACTGCACGAAGATGAGGAATTGCTTCATCATACATATCTTCTTCGAAATAGAGAATTCCAAGCGGCTTGTGCGCTACAAGACAGTCGGGATTGATCTCCAATGCTTCTTCATATGCATCGACTGCGTCATCGAAGTTGTCTGTGATGCTGCAAATCTCGCCGATACAAACCACATAATCAATATTGCCTTCTTCAATATCTGCAAGGGTGCGATAGGTTTCATTAGCCATATCATAGTCTTCTATCATTTTATATGACCAGGCAAGCCCTTCAAGCGCTATGATATATTCCGGATCGATTTCGAGGGCATTATTGTAATAATCAATTGCAGTAGGATAATCTCCTTCAAGAGCGCTGATATATGCGAGATAGAGATACGCTTCTTTTTCTTCAGAATTGAGATCAAGAACATTTAAGAATGCTTGTCTTGCATCGGTATACTGCTCGGAATTGAAAAAGTTCATTGCAATTTCCATTGCTTTGGTCTCGGCAGAACCGCACATCTCGATCGCGATATCAAACACTTTTTGAACAGCTTTTTGACGTTCCTCTTTTTTCTTCTCAACCTTGATCTGTTCATATTTGATCTCCGATGTCTGCACATCGTAGATGAACACGATCATGTTAAAGAGTGTCGATTCGATCTGGGATACATTACCCCAGATATTTATCTGGGAATCAACCTTCTTCGCAAAATCAGCAACAACAGATTGGTCGAGTGCTTCCACTTTTGTTTTTCCAAGAGCTTTATCCACATCTTTTTCGGAAATCATAAAGATGCCCGGATTTTCTTTACCAACCTCCTGAAAATCGCTGGGAAGATATTTGTTGCACATGGTTCGGCTATCAAGATCATTGTAATGAAAGCCCCACACGGCAACGCGGACTCCTTCTGCAGGTTCATTTTTCTTGGCAACTGCTGCCGATGAACAGAAAAGGAGTTGAAGAGTGAGAGAAAATAACAATGCAGTTAAGATGACTTTTTTAATGTTCACCTT